>CACZON010000181.1 GCA_902782805.1 Oscillospiraceae bacterium | reverse complement strand
GCTGCCGTCTTCGTTGAGATTGTTCTCAAGGAACGCAATCAGCATTCTCGGCGGTGCAACGACGGTGTTGTTGAGCGTATGCGCAAGATATTTTCCGCCTTTTCCGTCGATGCGTATTTTCAGGCGGCGCGCCTGAGCGTCGCCGAGATTCGAGCAGCTGCCGACCTCGAAGTATTTCTTCTGCCGCGGCGACCATGCTTCGACGTCGAGCGATTTCACCTTCAGATCCGCGAGGTCTCCCGAGCAGCATTCCAGCGTACGCACCGGGATATCGAGGCTGCGGAAGAGATCGACGGTGTTGTGCCAGAGCTGATCGTACCAGTAATCGGAATCCTCCGGCCGGCAGACGACGATCATTTCCTGCTTTTCAAACTGATGGATCCGGTAAACGCCGCGCTCCTCGATCCCGTGGGCACCTTTTTCCTTGCGGAAGCAGGGCGAATAGCTCGTCAGCGTCTTCGGAAGCTCCGCCTCGGGCAGGATCGTATCGATGAATTTTCCGATCATCGAATGTTCCGAGGTTCCGATCAGGTAGAGATCCTCGCCCTCGATTTTATACATCATCGCGTCCATCTCCGCAAAGCTCATCACGCCGGTCACAACGTTGCTGCGGATCATAAACGGCGGGCCGCAGTAGGTAAAGCCGCGGTCGATCATAAAATCGCGCGCGTAACTGATCACCGCCGAATGGAGCCGCGCGATATCGCCCATCAGATAGTAGAAGCCGTTTCCCGCAACTTTCCGCGCGCTGTCGAGGTCGATCCCGCGGAGTTTTTCCATGATGTCGGTATGGTACGGGATCTCGAATTCCGGTACGAACGGCTCGCCGAAGCGCTCGAGCTCCACGTTTTCACTGTCGTCTTTCCCGATCGGAACGTCGGGGCCGATGATCTGCGGGATCGTCATCATGATCGAAGTGATCTTCTCGTCGAGCTCGCGTTCCTTCGCCGCCATTTCTTCAAGCGATTTCGCCTGCTCGGACACCTGCTTTTTGACTTCTTCCGCCTCGTCCTTCTTTCCCTGGCCGATCAAAGCGCCGATCTGTTTGGAAAGCTTGTTGCGGTTGGCGCGCAGGGCGTCCGCCGCCTGCTGGGTTTTTCTCTTTTCCAGATCGAGCGCGATGACTTCGTCGACAAGCGGGAGCTTCTGATCCTGGAATTTGTTGCGGATGTTCTGTTTTACGATCTCCGGGTTTTCCCGTAAAAATTTGATATCAAGCATATTTCTTTCCCCTAACTTCTTTCTGTTGCGTAAAACTCGGTTTTATGTCAACCAAAAGTGCTTCTCAACGCTTATCGAAAGCTCTTGAGGAGCTCTTTTAAATCGTCTTCTCCGTAGAATTCGATCTGCAGCGTGCCTTTTTTGCGGCTGCCGAGAACGGAAACCTTCCGTCCGAGCTGTTCCTGCAAAGCGAGCTCTGCCTCGCGGAAAAGAACGTTTTTCCGCCGTTTTTCCGGCTTTTTTTCCGCCTTTGCCTCCTGCGCGAGCCGTTCCGCCGCGCGGACGGAGAGCCCTTTTTCGGCAATGAGCAACGCCGCTTTCTCGATCCGCTGCGGATCTTCGAGCGCAAGCAAGGCTCGGGCGTGTCCGGCGGAGAGCGTCCCTTCGCGCAATAGCGCTTTTACGCGATCCGGCAGCGAAAGCAGCCGCAGCGCGTTCGTGACGGCCGGGCGCGATTTTCCTACCGATTTCGCGGCTTCCTCCTGCGTCAGTCCGTAGGTTTCGATCAAAACGCCGTATCCTTCGGCTTCTTCGAGCGGGTTCAGATCCTCGCGCTGCAGGTTTTCTACCAGGGCGAGCTGCGCGGCGTCGCGCTCGGAAAGCTCGCGGATCACCGCCGGAATCTCGGAAAGCCCGGCCATCCTGCTGGCGCGCCACCGGCGTTCGCCGGCGACGATCTGATAGCCGCCGTCCGGCAGCGGGCGAACCAGGATCGGCTGCAGCAGCCCGTGTTCCGCAATGGAATCGGCAAGCTCCGAAAGCGAAGCTTCGTCAAACTCTTTTCGCGGCTGATTGCGGTTCGGTTCGATTTCGCTCAGGCGAATCGTTACCGCGCCACCCGTTTCCACCGTGTTTTCGGCAAAGATCGCGTCGAGTCCTTTGCCGAGTCCTCTGTTTTTCGTAGCCACTTTTCTTCTCCTTCTATCGGTTTGCCTTTAAAAACTCGTCGGCAAGCGCGGAATATGCCGCCGCGCCCTTGGACGACCGGTCAAAGTAAAAAATCGGGCAGCCGAAGCCGGGCGCCTCAGAGAGTCGAACCGTCCGCGGGATGACCGTCGAATAGACTTTTTTCGGGAAGTATTTCTTCACCTCGTGAACGACCTGCTGCGTTAAATTGAGCCGTCCGTCGTACATCGTCAACAGCACGCCTTCGATCTCGAGATGCGGATTATACTGCCGTTTGATGATCCGGACCGTATTCATCAGCTGTGAAAGCCCTTCGAGCGCGTAAAACTCACACTGGATCGGGATCAGGATCGTATCCGAGGCGCAGAGCGCGTTGGTGGTGATCAGTCCGAGCGAAGGCGGGCAGTCGATCAGGATAAAATCGTAGGCGCCGCGCACCGTCGCCAAGGCGTTTTTCAGCGTAGAAAGCCGGTTTTCAATCGAAATCAGCTCGATTTCCGCGCCGGCAAGGTTGATGCCGCAGGGAATGACGTCGAGCCCGGAAAATTCCGTATGTACGATCGCTTCCTGCGCGGAAGCGGCGCCGATGACGAGCTCGTAGCTCGTGTTTTTCAGATTCCGCCGGTCGATGCCGACCCCGCTCGAGGTATTGCCCTGCGGGTCCATATCGACAAGAAGCACCTTTTTATTCTTCATTCCGACCGCGGCCGAAAGGTTTACTGCGGTCGTTGTTTTGCCGACGCCGCCCTTCTGGTTGGCAATCGCGATGATTTTTCCCATAGGAAGCTGCGAAAATCCGCAGTTCACCTCTTTTCCGAACGTTATTATGGTTATTGTATCACAATTATGTTCAAAAGAAAAGCGAAAATGCATTTTTTCGCTTTTTCTTTTATAGAGCTGCCGATCGTTTTTCGTAAACGGAGTTTTTTTGAACGTTTCACGTGAAACGTTTCGTTATTTTGCCGGAACACCGCCTTTTCGTTCAAACAGGCCCCGAAAAAAAGAAAAACACCCTTCCGGTCTGATCCGGCAAGGGTGTTTCTTTATACAAATATAGATTACAGCGGCGCTTTTGCGATTTTTCCGCTTTGACGCGGATACTTCGGCGGCGTAGCATGTTTCTTTTCGACCAGGACGAACGTGCGCGTCATATCCTCGTAGAGCGGGATCGTTTCGATTTTCGCGCTGCCGCCGCCGAGCAAAGCGATCGCTCTTTCGGCTTCGGCGAGTTCTTCCTGCGCTTTGAGGCTTTTCATCGCAATAAACGTTCCGCCCGGTTTTACGAGCGGCAGGCAGTATTCACTCAGAACGTTGAGCGAAGCGACGGCGCGGGCCGCCGCAACATCAAATTTTTCGCGCGTCTGCGGCGCGCGTCCGGCTTCCTCCGCACGCAGATGCAGCGTCTTTGCTGAAAGTCCAAGCTTTTCGCAGAGCGCGTCCAGAAAATTCAGCCGCTTCTTGAGGCTGTCGATCAGCGTCAGGCGCAGATCCTCGCGAACGATTTTCAGAACCATCCCGGGGAAACCGGCTCCGGTGCCGACGTCGGCGATCGACGCCCCCTGCGGGATCTCGCAGACCTTCAGCAGCGTCAGACAATCGATAAAATGCTTGCGGACGACTTCTTCCGGCTCCCGGATCGCCGTTAAATTGACGCTTTTGTTCGTTTCCAGCAGGAATTCAAGATAGAGCTGAAAACGGTCGAGCTGCTCTTTCGAGAGCAAAAAGCCGACTTTTTGCGCTTCGGCGTACAAAAGATCTCTGATATCCGTCATTCTTGTGCGCTCCTGTCTTTTTTGGCAAGCCAGATCAGCAGAACGGAGATATCCGCCGGGCTGACGCCGGAGATTCTCGAGGCTTGGCCGATATTCTCCGGCCGGATCTTGCCGAGTTTTTCCTGCGCTTCGGTCCTCAGGCCGATCAGCTTGGAATAATCGACGTCTTTCGGGAGGCTTTTCGCTTCGAGCCGTCGCATTTCCGCAATATCGGCCTTCTGGCGGCGGATATAGCCCTCATACTTGATTTCGATCTCCACGTTTTCAAAAACCGCCTTCGGAAGCTCCGGGCGCGTCGGGTCGACCGGCGCGAGCGCTTCGTAGGAAAGCTGCGGTCTGCGCAGGAGATCCGTCAGGCGCACGCCGGAGGTGATCGGCGACGTTTCACGTGAAACGAGGATCGCGTTGACCGCCTCGCTCGGCGGAATGACCGTTTCGTCGGCGCGTTTGCGTTCGTTCTTCTTCATTTCCTCTTTTTCGAGGAATTTCTCGTATCGCGTGTCGCTGATCAGCCCGAGCCTGCGACCGATCGGCGTCAGGCGTTCGTCGGCGTTGTCCTGGCGCAGAACAAGCCGGTATTCCGAGCGCGACGTCATCATCCGGTAGGGATCGTTGACGCCTTTGGTGACCAGATCGTCGATCAGCGTTCCGATATAGGAGCTCGCACGGTCGAGGATCAGCTCCTCGCGGCCGAGGATTTTCAGCGCTGCATTCGCGCCGGCAACGAATCCCTGCGCCGCGGCTTCCTCGTAGCCGGAGCTGCCGTTGAACTGACCGGCGCCGTAAAGGCCGGGATATTCCCGGAATTCCAGCGTCGCGTTCATCGCGGTCGGATCGACGCAGTCGTATTCGATCGCATAGGCGCTGCGCATGATTTCAACATTTTCAAGACCCTTGATCGTCCGGTAAAAGGCGATCTGTACGTCTTCCGGCAGGGAAGAGGACATCCCCTGGAGGTACATCTCCTCCGTATCGAGTCCGCAGGGTTCGATAAAGAGCTGGTGGCGCGGTTTATCGGCAAAGCGGACGATTTTGTCTTCGATGCTCGGGCAGTAGCGCGGCCCGATCCCTTCGATCGCGCCGCCGTAAAGCGGCGAGCGGTGCAGATTCTTCAGGATAATCTCCTTGGTGCG
>CACZON010000180.1 GCA_902782805.1 Oscillospiraceae bacterium | reverse complement strand
GCGTGGATAACCGGTATGCGATGATCACAAACAACAACCAGTCCGCCGTCTATCTGATCGGCGTGGTCGGGGATTACGACGTCGACGTGGAAGAAGGCACTGCCGTAAAAGGAAAAAATATCGCCAAGATCTATACCATTACCACGGGAAAGGTCAATGGGGTGCAGGTTTGCACCCTCCATGGGCCGCTCGATCTGAAATTCGCTTCCGGCGAGCAGATCCAGTGCTTTGCCGCGGCGTACAATCCGGATGATTGCGCCGCGAGCGGTTTGACGGTTGCGTACAGCACGCCGGCCAACGATCAGACCAGCTACGCCTGCAACATCAAAATGTGGAAGCAGAACGCTGACAGGGGCATGCTCGTTACGCAGGTGAGGATCCCGGATTATCTGATCCTCACGGGGCAGCCGACCATTTCGGTCTATGTGACCGTTCGAAATTACGGATACGGCAGAGAATGCCCGGTGTCTTACCTGGTGTACGATGAAAACGGCACTTTGCTGAGGCAGACCAACGGCAAAAACGATTTTTCCGGCGACGGCTATTCCTACACCGGAGCGGATTTGTACACCGGCGATTCACGTACCGATCTGATCTATATCCGCCCGAATCCGAACTGGGGCAAAAACAAGGAGCACGAAGTCCGGATCGAGGTTACCGGTACTTACAAATACACCGGATCGCTGGACGACGTCGTCAATTTTGCGTCGATGAAAGCGGACAACGTCTCCCTGACCGCGGAGAATACGCTGATCGGCGGCAAACATTACATCAGCACCTCGATTACGAACAACACGCTGGTCGGCATTTCGGCGCCGTTGGTGAAGCTTGTACCGGATTACGGGGAAGAGACCGGCAAGGGAAGAACGCTTCAATTCAGCCTCCCCACGGACGAGATGATCTGCCGGTTCGATGAGGACGACGCGGATTTCACCGGCCAGGTCTATCACTTCGATGTCGATATGGACGGCGTCTGGAAAGACGGCGCCGAAAACGGTCTGCTCGGCTTTTTCGTGTCGCTCGTGGACCGCGACGGAAACCAGGTATCCAATGAAGTGCTCTACCTTGCGAATCCTGCGGGAAAGCACGCGAGCGCGTCGGTCGAAAACGGCCGCAGCGAGCAGGCTTCAAAGCCGCAAGGAACTGAAAATGCCGGGAATAAAGCCTGGATCCTTTGGGCCGTACTGGGCGCGGCAGGACTGGCCGTTCTGATCGCGGCGTTCGTCTTATTCAAAAAGCGCGGCAAAAAATCGAACGGATCAGCGCAAAAGTGAATCCGTAAAGAAACGCCCCCGCTGCACCAAAGCAGCGAGGGCGTTTCTTCATGCTTTAAGAAAAAAACCGCAGCCGGGAAAACCGGGTTCCCGCCCGCGGCGGATCGTTACAGCGCTTTTTTGAAATACGTTCCGTTCTTTCCTTCGCGAAAGGGGCGATAACCGCATTTGCGGTAGAGGGCGAAGGCCGGGAGATTGTCCCGGCGGACGTAGAGCACGCTTTCGGCGCAGCCGTCCTTTTTCGCCGCCGCTTCCATTTCGTGCAGCGCGCTTTGAGCGTATCCTTTGCGGCGATATTCTTCGCTGATCTGAAGATCGCAGAGAAAGACCTGCTTTTTTCCGTCGGTTTCTTCGCGGAGATAACAGAGAAATCCTGCCGCGGCGGCGGATTCCCGCACGAGCACCGTCATCGGGAACTGATCGGGCGTATCGGCGCCCTGCGGCAGCATGGCAAAGAATTCTTCGCGCGCCTTTTCGGACGCTTCTTCTGCGGGGAGGCCCTCGGACAAAATCAGATCCTTCGCATAATCCGCGATGCTTTTTTGAGCGAACGCCGCAAATTCGGTTTCATTCATTTTCTGCAAAACGACGTTTTTCATTCGGAGCTCCGTTTCTGGGCGGATCCGTCCGGAATCGTCCGGCGGGATCCGAAGTTTCTTTCCTCAAGTATAAAAGAACGCCGGTTTGCTGTCAACCGCGCCGGGGGCGATGGAAAGGACCGCTGCGGGAATAGATCCAAAACTTAACATATTATTCATATTTATATTGACTTTTTCGATCTTTTCCCCTATAATCTGAGTATAAATACATCAAGGAGGTATTTTTTCCATGCAGAAATCATCCAAAGGTCTCGGAATCGGCGCTCTTATTACCGGTCTTGTCAGCATCGTTATGCTGATCGTCACCCTTCCCGCAATGTGCGGCAGTGCCAAAGCAGGCAGCGTTGAAGGTACGGTCGGTACGATGATCGGTCTGCCCGCGATCGGTCTTGTTGCCGGTATTCTCGGCATCATTCTCGGTGCTGTCGGCATGAAGAAAGCAGGCCTGAACGGCGAATCCAAAGGCCTTGCGATTACCGGCATGATCCTCGGTATTGTCGGCACGGTAATGTGCGGCATCGTTACGCTCTGCAATATCACTGCTGTTGCGAGCATCTGATTCACGTTTTCTGAAAAAGCAGGTGCGTTTTGACCGTGCCTGCTTTTTTTCTGTACGTTCCATCCCTGTTTGGAGGTATCTCGAATGATTCTTCCCGATCTCTACTGGCCGAAGGAAGGCCAGCCGGCGATCACCGCCTATACGGTCATGACGCTCGCGGGCATCCTCGTAACCATTTTCTATATGATGCATCTCGCGAAAAAGAACGGTTTCGACGAGTACCGCGTGCTCTACGTAGAGCTGATCGCGTTCTGCGGCGCGTTCTTCGGCGGCCATATCCTCGGCGCGATCGTTGAGCACGAGCATGTTGCGGAGTTTTTCCGCAAATTCGGATCGTTTTCTTCTGCGCTGGAGCTGCGCAACGCGGTCAACCTGGCGTTCGGTACGAGCGTCTTTTACGGCGGGCTGATCCTCGCGCTGATCATGACCTCGATCTACATCCATAAAACGGAAACGATCCGCGCGCCCTATTACGATATGGTCGCGGTCGGGATCCCGCTCTTCCACGGATTCGGGCGGATCGGCTGCTTCTTGACCGGCTGCTGCTACGGGATGCCGTGGGAACACGGGGTCGGCTATCTTCATCCGCTGACCGCCGCGCCGGCACAGACGCCGCTCGTTCCGGTCCAGCTCTTTGAGGCAATCCTCAATTTTGCGCTTTTCTTCTTCCTGCGGAGGCTGTTCCTGCAAAAGAAGCTGGGAGGGAAGCTGCTGCCGCTTTACCTGATCGTATACTCAACCTACCGATTCCTGCTCGAATTCCTGCGCGGCGACCGGATCCGCGGATTTGTCGGCGCGCTGTCCACGAGCCAGTTCATTTCGATTCTGCTGTTTGTATTCGGCATTTGCTGCTGGTTCTTCCTTGCGAAGAAGCAGGCGCCGAAAGCGTCGGAATGACGCGCTTCTTTCATAAAAGAGTTACACAAAGCCACAGGGTTTTTCGGGATCCTGCGGCTTTGTTCTTTTTGAATCGAAAAATGAAATATTGCCTATAATTGTTGGATTCTATGAAATAAATTTTGTAAAAATCTTGAAAAAAACCCGAAGATCGGGTATCATAGAATTGATCTTGAGAAGCGAAAAGGAGGAATTTTATGGCAAGAGCATACCTTACGGAAGTACGGATAACGGACTTCGGCCCGTATGTAACGAAACTCATTCTGCCGCTCGACGGGAAAGTAAAAGACGGCGCGATCACCCCGGATACCTTCTCGGTCTACGTACGCAGGCTGGACCGCTTCGGAAAACAGCTGATGGTTCAGAAATTCCGCTCGTTCGATCCGAACGTCCCGAAGGATATGGTCGAAAGCCGCGGCTTTCTGACGGTGACCGGCGCGTATCCCTCGGATCTTCAGGGCAACCGCCTTGAGGAATCGGACGTCGTAACGCTTACGATCAAGCACGGCCCGCGGATCTTCCTCGCATCGGAAACGGGGCAGGACGGGCCTTTCAACTATTTCATCAACACCGTCCACACGATCACGCAGGTAAAGCCCTTTGAGGACGAAAAGGAAACCGTGACCGGACTTGTATTTGATACGAAGATCGGCCGGCGGATCCCGGATATCGACGGCTGGATCAACAGCATTTCGAGCTTTGAAGAATGCCCGCTGCGCTACGGCTACTTCGCTCCGCAGGGACCGGGAGAGAAAAAACCGCTCGTGATCTGGCTCCACGGCGCCGGCGAAGGCGGCAGGGACGTGGTTGCGGCGTATGCCGGCAATAAGGTCGTTGCGCTCTCGACGCCCGAGGTGCAGGCCTTCTTCGGCGAAGGCGGCGCGTATATCCTTGCGCCGCAGACCGAAACGTTCTGGATGGATTCGGGTACGGGAAGCATCGAGGCGAACGGAAAAACAAAATACGGCCCGGCGCTTAAAGCCTGCATCGACGAATTTATCCGAAACAATCCGTCGATCGATCCGGACCGCGTATATATCGGCGGCGATTCCAACGGCGGCTTTATGACCGTTCGGATGATCCTCGATTATCCGGACTTCTTCGCGGCGGCGTTCCCCGTCTGCGAGGCGCTGCCCGACAAATGCATCAGCGATGAGGAGCTTTTGAAGATCCGGAATCTGCCGGTCTGGTTTACCGCGGCGAAGACGGATACGCTCGTTCCGCCGGCGGAGTATGCGGAGCCGACCTACAAGCGGCTGCTTGCGCTCGGGAACAAAAACGTCCATTTCAGCTATTGGGATAAGATCGAAGACCTCCACGGCCTCGCAGATCCGGTCGACGGAAAGCCCTACGAATACTTCGGGCATTTCTCCTGGATCCCGCTATTCAACAACGACTGCGATTTCGATTACGACGGATCGAAGGTCGTCTGCGGCGGGAAAGAGGTTTCGGTTTTCCAATGGCTCGCGATGCAGAAGAGAGGGGGATAAACCATGCTTCAGAAAATGCAGAAAATTCCGGTCACGGAAACTTCGCATCCCTTTATCACGGCGGTCAACGCCTGCAATCTCGCCGCCTTCGGCTACGTGGAGGAGGAATTCTTCCAGAGCGGCACGGCGAATATTTACGATGAGGATGAAAACGGAACGCTGCGCGTCACCGTTGAGGACTGCCCCTATACGACGCGGCTGATTGTCCGGCGGCCGGAAAAACGGGAGAAATTCAGCGGAAACGTCCTGATCGAAGTGCTCAACGCCTCGGCGAACTACGATATCGACCGCGACTGGATGCTGCTGTGGCGGAAAATGGTCCGCGACGGCGATATCTATATCGGTATCACCTCGAAAGGCCACGCCGTCGACGCGCTCAAGCGGTTCGATCCGGAGCGCTACGCGCCGATCAACTGGGCGAATCCGACCCCCGAACGCGAAGGCCCGGCCGCGCCGACTTTCGATTTTCTCAAGGAATACGAGCTCGGCCTCTTCTGGGATATGATCGTGGACCTTGCGAAGGCGCTGCGGAAAGACGACAGCGAGCTCAATCCGCTGAAAGGCTTCGGGAAAAACTGGCTCTATCTCGCAGGATGGTCGCAGTCCGGCTCGTATCTCGCGCGCGTGATCCATTCCTTTGCCTATCTTCCGGAAAACTGTGCCGACGGACCGCTCTTCGACGGATACTACAACAGCGGCTCCGGCGCGGGCGACAAGGCGCTCAATTCCTACGCCGCCTCCTCGCGGATGCGCTTCGGCGGAATGCCCGCGGGCAAGCAGCTGATCGTTACGAAAGAGCCCTATATCGCGGTCAATACGGAATCGGAAAACCGCGGATTCGGCTTCTGGGCGGACGACGCCGACGAGCCGAACTATAAATTCCGCAGCTGGCAGATTCCCTGCTCCTCCCACGATACGAAGTATACGCTGCTCGATTATTACGAGCCGATGATGGACGATATGATCAAGGCGAATACGATCCAGTACTGGGAGGGCATTCGTGAAAACGGCGGCCCGCTCGACAGCCCCTACGAGCCGATCTTCGCGGCGGCCTTCAAGGCGCTGTGCGACTGGGCGCGGCTCGGGATTCCGGCGCCGCACGCGCCGCGGATCAAAACTGAGATGACCTTTGAGCCGACGGATAAAACCGGCGCGCTCGTTGCGAACCGGAAGGATCTGTTCGGAAACGCGCTCGGCGGGATCCGCTATCCGGTTGCGGATTGCCCGACCGCTACGTATCAATCCTATACTGAACGCGCGGACGGTTCGATTCAGATGATGTTCGGTACGGCAAAGCCGTTCTCTCCGGCGCTTCTGCGAGAGATGTACGGCGATCTGGAGCATTACCGCGCGCTTGCGGAAAAATCGACCGATCACGCGATCGCAAAGGGATTCATCCTTCCCGAAGACCGCGCCTACATGGTTGAATCGGTCGTTGCGATCGCGAAAGAACGCGGCCTGAAATAAACACGAAAATCTGAGAAGACAAGGAGAAAACGACATGATCAAAAAACCGCGCACCATACTGACGACGGACATGGAATGCGACGATATGAACTCGCTGATCCACCTCTTGCTCTACGTCAACGAGCTGGAACTCGAGGGCATCGTCTATACTTCCTCACAGTACCATTTCAACGGCGACGGCGTCAATACGCTCGGCGACGTTACCCCGCATTACTGCTGCATCGGCCCCGGCGAGACGGAAGGCCCCGTTGCGAACCGCGATCCCGACCCGCGCGCGAAGGATCTCAAGCAGTACCGTCCCTTTGAGATCGGCTGGATCGAGGATACGATTCGGAACGAATACACGGCGGTCTATCCGAAATTAAAGCAGCACGCGGCGGGATTCCCGACCCCTCAGGAGCTGCTCTCAAAAGTCTGCTACGGAAACTACTGGTTCGAGGGCGACGTTCGCTTCGAGACGGAGGGTTCGCGGCTGATCGAGCGCTGCATCATGGACGAGCGCGAGGATACGCTCTATCTGCAATCCTGGGGCGGCGTCAATACGATCGTCCGCGCGCTGCTTTCGATCTGGGAAAAGCACGTCGATCAATACGACTGGCCGGCGGTCTGCGAGAAGGTTGTCAAGAAGGTTGCGATCCTCGGCGTTATGGGCGGCCACGGGCAGGACAACAGCTTCCTCGACGCGGATATCCCGGGCAAATTCCCCGGCATCCGCTGCCTGCGCTCCGATTTCGGCTACGCTTCCTTTATGACGGCGAAAATCTGCCAGGAGGACGTTCTTCCGCTGATGCTCGCCGATTACATGTATCCGCATTTCAAGGTAAATCACGGCCCGCTGGTGAGCAAATACGCGCTTTACGGCGACGGCACGATTTACCGCGGAGAATGCGACCGCTTCCAGTACGGACTGATCCCCGAGATCGACTGGGGCTTTACCGGCATGCCGAAAATGGTTTTCAACCAATACGATATTCTCGGCGAAGGCGATTCCGGCACCTATATTCCGCTCTTCACAAATTTCGGTCTGCGCGGAATGGAAGACTGGCGCTACGGAACGATGCTCGGCGTGCTGCGCGTCGGCCCGAATCATCCCGTTGATATGAGCGCGATGATGGCGGCGAGAAGAAGAGGAAACATTCCGAAGAACCCGTTCCTCAAGGCGTATCACGAGGACTTCGCGGCGCGCGCGGACTGGTGCGTCAAGGATTACGCCGAGGCAAACCATAATCCGGTCGTTACGCTTTCCGCTTATGATCTTGCCGCGAAACCGGGCGAGACGGTCAAAATCAAGGGCGTCGTTGCCGACGTTCGTCCCTATAAAGCGAACTGGTGGCTCTATCAGGGCGGCTGCGGCTACGAAGGTACGGTGGACGAAGCGGCGCTTTGCCAGGACGAGGCGCTGAACCTCTCCTTTACGGTACCGGCGGACGCGAAACCCGGCGATTATTTCAACCTGATCCTCGAAGCGAGAAACGAACACGAAAACCCGATGACCGGCTACGGCCAGGCAATCGTAACGGTTCTCTGAGCGGGCAGGCGAATCCGTAAGATTTGAAAACGGGAAAAATCGTTCCGATTTTTCCCGTTTTTTCATGAAAAGCTGCGAAGCGTGCGTCTTGAAGACAGAAATCAAAGGAATGCTTCGAAGCGGGATCACAGGCAGCCGCATCTATCCGTTCGCTCTCTTTTTTCGGCCGCAAGTCCTCCCAAAACGCGAAAAAAATCGGCCGTTTTCCGGGTTGAATCCGACTTTTTTTCATTTTCATGATATTTTGCGTAAAAAGATGCAAAAGAGATACAACTCTGATACATTTCCGTTTTATATTGTAATCAATGAAAAACCTGAAAAAGGAGAGACAGAAGATGGTCAAAAACGTAAAATCGAAAAAAGCCATATGGATCGTTGCCGCTGCAATGATTTGCCTGGTTGCCGTCTTGTTCCTGATAAAAGGGCAGCTCGACGCGTCCGTTGAGCCCGCGAATTCCGCGCAGAGAGAACTTGCGCTGACGAACGAAGAGACGGATCTGCAGAAGGCTCCGAACGGGGAAGAGGGAGAAGGCATCAGCGAAGAATGGTTCGCGGTTGACCGTACGCCCCGGAGCGTTTCGTTCCGCGATTATACGATCACCCTCGAAAAATGTGAAGTGACGAAGGAGCTCGGCAATCAGCCGAACGCGAAGTACGTATCCTACAAAAACTTCAAAACGGACGAGAACGGAACGATCCTCAGCGCCCATTCCTACGTTCACGTAACGTTCAAGCAGAAGAACGAAGCCGCAAAAGAGCAGGTTGCCGGAATCAACACCTCGAAGCTCTTCATCGCGCCGGCGGGCGAAGAGATCTGGTCGGCGTTCGTGGAGCCCTCTTCCATGGACCAGAACGCCGAATATCAGAATCGTCCGGATTATTATTCTTGGACGTTCGGCCCCGGTGACGAGCAGGAATTCACCGTAACCTACGTCGTAGCCGACGAGTTGCTGACGGAAGATTACGACCTCTATTATTCCTTCAATCCGCGGGGCGCCAGCGAAGACATCTCGCTT
>CACZON010000179.1 GCA_902782805.1 Oscillospiraceae bacterium | reverse complement strand
GGACATAGTTCTGATGGTATTCTTCGTTTGTCAAAATACGGGTCTCTTCTTCCTCTTTTCGGATTTTTCGGTATTCATCTTCGGTAAGGAAGCCTTTTTTATCTTGATGGCTCTCGATCGCTTCTTCGATTCGCGCATCGGTCAGTTCAGGCTGGTCGATCGCGAATTCCTTTACGATCACACCGTCGATTATTCCGTCTTCATTGCTGACGGTCAGCTTCAAAAGCATTCCGGTACATTTATCGATGCAAAAATCCAATTGATAGGCGGCGGGCTCGTTTGGGTCCTCGTTGGTATAGAGATAGGCAGTACCGCTTGCCGAAACGGCTTTTCTTCCAAGATATTCGGTTTCACCGGTGATTTCCCAGTTTTCGCTGTCGTTGAGGTACAGGAAAACCTCCCGGGCCGGATTGATGCAGAAGAGCGCATAGGACGCGTTGGTGAATTCTTCGCGAGCGAGAGGAACGAGCTTTCCGTATTCGTCAATCGAAATCCGTTCGGTGGAATTGATTTTGGTAACGTCCTCGTCGAGCCGGCTGATGGGCGTTCCGGTAACACGGTAATAGGAATAGTCGCTGCTGTTCACGTAATCGGTCACGGTTTCGCCGTCGGAGATCGATTCGCTCACTCTGCCATCGTAATCAACAGCTTTTTGATACGATTTCGCCGTGTTGAGATCGGCGTCGATTGAAATCGTGGAGTAGGGAATTCCGCCGCGGTAGCGCTCAAACAGAACGGAAATGGTATCATAATAATCGGCCGTGTTGAGCGCGCGGTCGATCAGATCCTCTTTCGTGACTGGCGCGTTTTCATCGACGACGAGCTTTTTGAAAATGCGGGTTCCGTCTTCATTGACGATGACGGTGGCCTCTTTATCGACGGGGATGATCCGTTCGGCAAGACCTTTGCGGATCTGTTCTGCAATTACGCCGATTCCGAGCACGAGCGTCAGCGCCGCGGCGATCAAGCCGATGCGCAGGAGCTTTTTGCTGCGCGGGCGGGGCGCGGATTTCTCCGCCGCGAAGCGCAGTTCAACCGCGGTTCCATCTTTTTCTTCGCGTACATTTCCGTTTGCCCGGATCGAGCGTCCGATCGCCCGGTCGAGCAGTTCATCGTTTAGCCCGCCGATCGCGTTAAAGAGCGTTTCAGCAGATTTTTTCATGGGAAAGATCCTCCTTTTCGAGATACTTTCTGAGTTTTCGCCGCAGGGAGAAAAGGCGGTTCGCAAGCTTTTTCGCGCTGATTCCCTGGGAAGCGGCGATCGCGCCGAGCGATTCCCCAAGGAAATACCGCCGCAGAAATGCGCTGCGCTCGCTTTCGGTCTGGCGCATAAGGAATGAACCGATCCGCTCGGAGAGATCGCTTTGCTCGAAAGCTTCCTCGATATTTTCCGCTGCGGGGATGCAGTCCTCCAGCTCGGAGAAAAGCGTTTCCATCCCGAAGGAGCGCTTTTGCGTATGGTTCCTGCGCCAGAGGGAGACGGCCTTGTTGCGGACGATCCGAACGAGCCACGGGCGCAGCTTTTCCGGAAGGTTTTTTTCCGTTTCCTCCCAGGCGGCGGCGAGGGCATCGTTGAGGCATTCCTCGGCGTCCTGCGCGCTGCCGAGCAGATTTTGCGCGATATTCATCAGCAGCGCGCCGTATTTTTGCTGTGTTTCGGCGATCGCCGCTTCGTCGCGCGCAAGAAAGAGCGCTAAAATTCGGGAATCCTCCATCGCCTCGCCTCCTTTCGTCGGTTTTGAAAAGCCTTTCACCTTATAAGTCGCGCTTTTTCGGGAAATATTGAAGTTTTTTCGTTTTGTTCCGGAAAATTTTCGATTTTGATTCAAAAAGGATCTTTTATCATTATAACAAAACGCTTCTTAAATGCAAAAAGCCACCCTTTTTCAAGGATGGCTTTTTTGGTATGCCGTTTTTTGAAGAGCAGAATTATACGTGTTTACTCGGCAAGGTAATAATTGAAATCGGGATAATTATGAAGTCCTCGTGTTATAAGCAGTCTGGAATTTTACAATTTTCTCGTCAAGATTTGCATCAGTAATTTCTGGTTGGTCGATATATGCTTCACTTACGATCATTGAAAGCATGCAGTTCCCTTCGTTGTCATATCCTTCCAGCTTGAATAGAATCCCGGTTTTCTTATCAACACACATAGTAAAATGAGTAACTCCCCATTTTTCTCCGTATCCCGTGGATACGCCAGT
>CACZON010000178.1 GCA_902782805.1 Oscillospiraceae bacterium | reverse complement strand
GTGCAAAAAATACTATAATGAACGAAGTATGAATTTTGTATAAGATGGGTTTGATGCGCCCTTTGTGCAAATATGATAGTACTGAAATTATAAATAAAGGAGGTCCAGCGATTGATACCTGTATGGTTATGCATTGTTATCGCGGCTGCTGCAGCTCTTCTGAGCGCAGGAATCGCGTTTTTCCTCGGAATTCAGCACAGAAAGAAAAAAGCCGAAGCGATGATCGATTCGGCGGAGCATGAAGCAACCAGAATTGTAGGCGACGCGATCAAAACCGCGGAAGCCCGCAAAAAAGAAGCGATCCTGGAAGGTAAAGACGAAGTTCACCGGATGAGAAGCGACGCGGAAAAGGAACTGAGCGACCGCAGAAAGGAAGTTCAGCGTCAGGAACGCCGCATTCAGCAGAAGGAAGAAACCCTCGATAAAAAGATGGATCATCTTGAATCGAAGGAACAGTCGCTCAACGCGAAGACAAAGCAGGTGGAGGATCGCCTCAAGGAAGCGGAATCCATCAAGAAGAGCCAGTTCGAAATGCTCGAGAGAATCTCCGGCTTTACGATCGAGCAGGCAAAGGAATACCTGATCAAAAATCTCGAAGACGAGCTCGTCCACGAAAAAGCGGTCAAGATCCGCGAGATCGAGCAGCGCACCCGCGACGAAGCGGAAAACAGCGCGCGAGAGATTATCTCGATGGCGATCCAGCGCTGCGCGGCGGATCACGTCGCCGAAGCTGCGATTTCCGTTGTACCGCTGCCGAACGACGAGATGAAGGGCCGAATCATCGGCCGAGAGGGAAGAAACATCCGCGCGATCGAAACGCTGACCGGCGTCGACCTCATCATCGACGATACCCCCGAAGCGATCACCGTCAGTGCGTTCGAGCCGGTTCGCCGCGAAATTGCGCGCGTTGCGCTTGAAAAACTGATTTCCGACGGCAGAATCCATCCCGCGAGAATCGAAGAAACGATCGAAAAGGCCCGCCGCGAGGTTGAGGCCACGATCAAGCAGGAAGGCGAGCGCGCCGTGATCGAAGCGAGCGTGAACGGCATCCATCCCGAGCTGATCAAGCTTCTGGGCCGTCTGCGCTACCGCACGAGCTACGGCCAGAACGTCCTCAAGCATTCGCTCGAGGTCGCGCATCTTGCCGGAATCATGGCCGCGGAGCTCGGAATCGATCAGACGATTGCCCGCAGAGCAGGATTGCTGCACGATATCGGCAAAGCGCTTGACCACGAGATGGAAGGCTCCCACGTCGATATCGGCGTAGAGATGGCCCGCAAGTACAAAGAGAACGACGTGATCGTCCACGCGATCCACGCGCACCACGGAGACGTTGAGCCGAAGACCTATTACGACTGCCTCGTTCAGGCGGCGGACGCGATCTCGACGGCGAGACCCGGCGCGCGCAGAGAGAACCTCGAAAACTACATCAAGCGTCTGGAAAAACTCGAAGAGCTCGCCTCTTCGTTCCGCGGGGTCGAAAAATCCTACGCGATCCAGGCCGGACGCGAAATCCGCATCATGGTCAAACCTGAGGCTGTCAGCGACGACGATATGGTTCTGCTTGCCCGCGAAATCTGCCAGAAGATCGAAAGCGATCTCGAATATCCCGGCCAGATCAAGGTCAACATCGTACGCGAAAGCCGCGCGGTGGACTACGCAAAATAATAAGCCAAAGAGAGATAAACTTCATACGGAGGCATTCAATGAACATTTTATGTATCGGCGATGTCGTCGGCAGCAGCGGCTGCCGGTTTCTGCGTGAACATTTATCCGCTCTCAAAAAATTGAAAGGTATCGACCTTGTCATTGTAAACGGAGAGAACTCAGCGGATGGGAACGGCATCACCCCGGATTCCGCTGAGTTCCTTTTTACAAGCGGAGCGGACGTCATCACAACCGGCAATCACTGTTTCCAGCGCAGCGAGATCTACGATCTTATGGACCGGGAGGAGTATCTGCTTCGTCCCGCGAATTATTCCGGCCGTACGCCCGGCCACGGATTCTGCATCGTGGATAAGGGCAGGATTCAGATCGGCGTGATCAACCTGATGGGGACGATGTATCTTGAAAATCTGGAGAATCCCTTCGACTGCGTCGACCGGATCCTCAAAGAAGCGGAAATGCCGAGCATCACGCTCCTCGATTTCCACGCGGAGACGACCAGCGAAAAGCGCGCGATGGGCTTTTACCTCGACGGGCGTATTTCCGCGCTTTTCGGAACGCATACCCACGTTCAGACTTCGGATCTTCAGATCCTGCCCGGCGGCACCGGATATATCACCGACCTCGGGATGACCGGGCCGGGAGATTCCGTTATCGGCGTGGATCCGGAAATCGCGATCCGGAAATTCCGAACGAACATGCCCGCGCGGTTCCATTTCGCAAAGGGTCCCTGCTCGATCGAGGGAGCGATTTTTGCGATCGATGAAAAGAGCGGAAAAACGGTCTCCTGCGAGGCGATTCGGATAAAATAATATTGAATTGTGCCACAAATTATGATATACTCCAAATATCAATGTGGTTTTTACGGAGGAAATGAAGAATGATCAACGGTTTACTCTTACGGGATGCGATCATTTCCGGAGCAAATGCGATCATCAATCAGAAGAAGCTGGTCGATGAGTTGAATATTTTCCCGGTACCGGACGGCGATACCGGAACGAACATGTCCATGACGATCACCGCGGCGAAGGAAGAGCTTTCAAAGCTCGACGTCGCCGAGGTTTCTATCGTTTCCAAAAAAGCGGCTTCCGCGATGCTTCGCGGCGCAAGAGGGAACTCCGGCGTAATCCTTTCGCTGCTCTTCAAGGGCATCGGAAGAGGCCTCGCCGACAAGGAAAAAATGGGCGGAAAAGAGATCGTCGAAGCGCTGGAACTCGGCGTTGCGGACGCATACAAAGCCGTTATGAAGCCTACGGAGGGTACCATCCTGACCGTTGCGCGCGTGGCCGCCGAAACGGCGCGCGCCGAGCTTGAGAATACGGACGATTTCCTCGCGATCTGGGACGCGATCTGCCAGGGCGCCGCCGAAGCGCTCGAGGATACCCCGCGGCTGCTTCCGGTTCTCAAAAAGGCCGGCGTGATCGACGCCGGCGGCAAAGGCCTCTGCATCATCTTCGAAGGAATGCGTCAGGTCTTCAACGGCGGAGAGATCACCGCGCTGAAGGAAAAAACACAGGCCAGTGCGGACGATGATTTCTTCAAGAACGCCGCCGCGGAATTCGATCAGGAAATCAATTTTACCTACTGTACGGAATTTATCGTCGGAAAAGATAAGGACGCGAAGGATTCCGATACGCTCCGGGCGTATCTGATGACGATCGGCGACTGCGTCGTCGTAGCGGATGACGACGATATCATCAAAGTTCACGTACATACCGAAAATCCGGGCAAGGCGCTCCAGAAAGCGCTGGATTACGGCCAGCTGCTGACCGTCAAGGTCGAAAACATGAAGGAGCAGCACCGCAAGGCCGCGGAAGAAAACGAACGCGTCAAGGCGCAGGCGGCTGCCGAAGCGGCGGCTTCGCTCGAAAAATGCGCGCCCACCGAGGAATACGGCTTCGTTGCCGTTGCCGCCGGAGAGGGACTCGTAACGCTGTTCAATGATCTCGGCTGCGTCAACGTCGTCAGCGGCGGACAGACGATGAATCCGAGCACGGACGATATTTTCGCCGCGGTCATGGCGACGCCGGCAAAGGTCGTCTACGTTTTCCCGAACAACAAGAACATCATTATGGCCGCGGAACAGGCGGTTCCGCTCGCCGAGGACCGCAGAGTCGTCGTAGTGCCGACGAGAACGATCCCCCAGGGAATTTCCGCGTTGCTGGCCTACGATTCTGAGAGCTCCGAGGAGGACAATCTCCAGGCGATGCTTGACGCCGCTTCCAACGTCAGCACCGGCTCGGTCACCTTTGCGGCGCGCGATTCCGAATTCGGTTCCTTCAAGATCAAGAAGGACGATATCCTCGCGCTCGATAACGGCAAGCTCGTTTCCGTCGGCCGCGATCCGGTTGCTTCGGCGTATAAACTGATTCGCTCAATGGCCGATAAAAACACCTCATATATCACGATCATCTACGGCAGCGACGTAACCGACGAAGCGGCCCAGATCCTCTCCGACCGTGTTTCTGCAAAGCTCGGAGACGACGTTGAGGTGACCCTTGTCAGCGGCGGACAGCCGGTTTACTATTTCATTATCTCCATCGAATAAATCCTCATTTCGTAAGGGAAAAGACTATGGCATCTTTATACCGAATGGATTTGTCGCAATTAAAAGGCGTCGGCGCAAAGACAGCCGAGTTGTTTTCAAAACTCGGGCTTCAAAGCGTCGGCGCTTTGTTGCGTTTTTATCCGCGCGATTATGAGAATTGGAGCGAGCTGACTCCGATCGCGGCGGCGCCGTACGGAGAGGTCAGCATCGTAAGGGGCGAGGTTGTCGTTCCGGTTGAGACAACGCGTCTCTCCGGCGGAAGGATCCTGTGCAAAACGGTCGTGACCGACGGCGAGACCGATCTGGTCCTGACTTTTTTCAACAACAAATATATTCCGAATCAGCTGCGCGTCGGAAAGAACTATCTGTTCCGCGGCAAGATCGGCGGAACGTTTTTTCACCGCGAAATGGTTGCCCCGCAGATCATGCGCGAAGGCGCCGAGATCCCGATCCGCCCGGTTTATCCCCAGACGGAGGGGCTCCGCTCGTCAACGATCGCGCGCGCGGTCGAACAGGCGCTCGCGCTGCTGCCGGATCCACTCGAGGACCCGATTCCTGAGAAGATCCGCAGACAGTACTCCCTCTGCGATCTGCGTTCGGCGCTCTTCATGATCCATGCGCCGAAGAATATTGACGAAATTGAAAAGGCCCGGCGGCGCCTTGTCTTCGAGGAGCTGCTCTGTCTCCAGCTCGGGATCGCGCAGCTCGGCAGCGAAAACAAGGTCAAAAGCAATTACCGCATCCGCTCGGCGCAGGAGGATTTTTACCGCCTTCTGCCGTTTGCGCCGACCGGCGCCCAAAGGCGCTGCGTCGCGGAAATGATCGAGGATATGCAAAGCGGCAGCGCAATGAACCGCCTCCTGCAGGGCGACGTCGGCAGCGGAAAGACGGCGGTTGCGGCGGCGCTCTGCTACTGCGTTGCGAAAAGCGGCTACCAGAGCGCGCTGATGGCGCCGACGGAGATCCTCGCCCAGCAGCATTACGCGTCTTTGACAAAAACGCTCGAAGGCAGCGGCGTACGCGCCGCGCTGCTGACCGGTTCGGTCAAGGGAAAGGCACGCCGGGAGCTGCTCGCGTCGCTGGATGCGGGGGAGATCGATCTTCTGATCGGGACCCACGCATTGCTGACCGAAGACGTCGCTTTCAAAAATCTCGCGCTCGTTATCACCGACGAGCAGCACCGCTTCGGCGTTACGCAGCGGCTGCGGCTCCAGGAAAAAGGTGAGCATCCGCATACGCTGATCATGAGCGCAACGCCGATCCCGCGGACGCTCGCGCTGATGATCTACGGCGATCTTGCGCTCTCCGTGCTGGATGAGATGCCGCCCGGACGCCAGACGATCGCCACCTACGCGGTCGGCAGCGACAAGCGCGAGCGCGCTTTCGCCTATCTGAGAAAGCATATCGACGAGGGATATCAGTGCTATATCATCTGCCCGCTGATCGAAGAGGGCGAGAGCGATATGGCGAGCGTTGAAGAATACGAAGCGCTCCTGCGCGAAAGCCCGGCGTTTTCCGGGGTTCGGATCGGCGCACTTCACGGCAGGATGAAGAACGACGAGAAAAACGCTGTTATGACCGCTTTTTCGAGGGGCGAAATCGATCTGCTCGTTTCCACAACGGTCGTAGAGGTCGGGGTGGACGTTCCGAACGCGGTGATCATCCTGATCGAAAACGCAGAGCGCTACGGCCTTTCGCAGCTCCACCAGCTGCGCGGGCGCGTCGGGCGCGGAAAGGCGAAGTCAACCTGCATCCTCATCACCGACGCCCAGAATGAAGAGACGGCGGCGCGGATGAAAATCATGTGCCAGACGAACAACGGCTTTACGATCGCCGAGGAGGACCTGAGACTGCGCGGACCCGGGAATTTCTTCGGAAACGAACAGCACGGCCTGCCGAAGCTGAAAATCGCCGATCTGAAAACGAATATGGAAACGCTCAGCGACGTTCAGAACTGCGCGCGGGCGATCCTCGAAAAGGATCCTGCGCTTGCCTTATACGAACACCGCATGCTGCGCTCGGAGATCCGCCTGCTCTTTACGAAGGTCGGCGGCTACGGGATCAGCTGACCAAAGAAAGGGGAAACCGAGGATGGATAAACGCGACGAGATCATTGAACTGCAGTATCAGCTGATCGATCAGCTTGCCAGCCGGAATTTTACGAATATTTACCAGGATTTCTGGGGCTATCCGCCGAAACCGGCGCAGGAAGGCGACGCGCCTTCGGGCGAGACGCCGCCGCAGGAGAACGCGCAGGCGACTTCTTCCCCGGACGCGCCGGCGGGCAATGAAGAAATCCCCAAGGAAAAAATCGAGGATTTGCTCGCCGAGCTCGACGAATACATCGGACTCGAAGCGATCAAGGACGAGGTGCGCGATCTGATCAATCTCATCAAGATCAACCGCCTGCGCCGCGAGCACGATCTGCCGACGCCGGATCTTTCGCTCCATATGGTTTTCGCCGGGAATCCCGGAACGGGCAAAACGATGATGGCGCGGCTGATGGCGCGCGTTTATCACAGCCTCGATATTCTTTCGAAAGGCCACCTCGTCGAGGTCGACCGCAGCGGACTGGTTGCCGGATACGTCGGTCAGACAGCGCTCAAAACGGCCGAGGTGATCGAAAAAGCGCTCGGCGGCGTGCTCTTTATTGATGAAGCCTACGCGCTCTCTCCCGAACACGCGGAAAGCGACTACGGCCGCGAAGCAATCGAAACGATCCTCAAGGCAATGGAAGATCACCGCGACGACCTGATTGTGATCGTTGCCGGCTACAGCGAGCTGATGGATCATTTTATCAACTCGAACCCCGGCCTGAAATCGCGCTTCAACCGCTACCTCTTCTTTGAGGACTATACCGAGGATGAGATGGTCGAGATTTTCAAGATGCGCTGCGCCAAGAGCAGTTATCATCTGCGCGACGAAGAAGCAGAGGAGACGCTGCGCGAGCGCCTGCGTTTCGAGCGAAAGTCGGAGGATTTCGGCAACGCGCGCGGCGTCCGCAATCTCTTTGAAAAAATTCTTGTTGCCCAGTCGAACCGGCTTGCCGAAAGCGAAGAGATCACAAAGGAAATGCTCATGGAGCTGACCAAAGAAGATATCGAAACGGCGTAAGAACGAAAAATGCGGAGCTTCCCGGGATTTCCGGGAAGCTTTTTTGTTTCTGAGAAAGCGCTTTGGATGAGAAATGCTTGCAAGGCCGGTGAAAAATGATTATAATATGGGTGAATATTACTTTCGGCGGGAAAACGCGCAGGCGGCTTTCATCCCGGAAGAAATCGCGATAGAAAAAGGTTTTCAAAAAGAAAGGAAGGCGTTATCATGGATCGAAAACGTCCTCAGGGAAGAGAAAAAAACGTAACCGGCAGCGCGGGTAAGATCTTCCGGCGCGGAGCAGGCCTCGGCACCGGCCCCGTCGGCGGCAATCACGGCGGGAACCCCGTCAATCCGCAGAACGCCAATCCGCAGGGCGGTTATCCGCAAGGCGGTCAGCGTCCGGTTTCCGGCCAGAACGAACCGTTCTATCAGAGCGGCGGCTCGACGCCCCAGCGCGCGGGAATTCTCGGCTCGAAAAGCTCGCTTCTCAAGATCATCATTCTGGTCGTCGTGGTCGTTATCGCCGCGAAATACGGACTTGGCGGTCTGTTCGGCGGCTCGAACTATTCGGAAGAAGCTGCCGGCAACAACACCGGTTATGAAAATATCATCGGCAGCATCACCGGCGGATCCGGCAGCGGCGGTTCGCTCGCTCCTTCCGGCTCCACCTCTTCGCCGAGCGTACTGCCAAGCAATACCTCGGCGCTCGACCGCACCGTTGCGTCGGGCTCGCGCGAAAAATATACGAAGATCCTCGGCGGCGGCCGGGATCAGGTTACGATCATGGTCTACCTCTGCGGCACCGACCTTGAATCCAAGAGCGGAATGGCGACGCGCGACCTGATCGAAATGACGAACGCCACCCTTTCGAACAACCTGCGGATCGTCGTTTATACCGGTGGCTGCACAAAATGGAATAACGAATATATCAGCTCGAACGTCAACCAGATCTACGAAGTCGTCTCCGGCGGCATCAAGTGCGTCAGCCAGAACGCCGGAAACGGCTCGATGACGGATCCCGCAACGCTGACCTCGTTTATCAAGTACTGCGCTCAGAATTATGCGGCAAACCGCTACGAGCTGATCCTCTGGGATCACGGCGGCGGTTCGGTCAGCGGCTACGGCTACGATCAGAAGAATACGCGCAGCGGTTCGATGACGCTTGCCGGGATCAATACGGCGCTGAAGAACGCGGGGATGAAGTTTGATTTCATCGGCTTCGACGCCTGCCTGATGGCGACCGTGGAAACCGGTCTGATGCTCAGCGAATACGCCGATTATATGATCGCTTCCGAAGAAACCGAACCCGGAATCGGCTGGTACTATACCAACTGGCTGACCGCGTTTGCGGCGAACACCTCGATGCCGACGATCGACGTCGGCCAGAAGATCGTCGACGATTTTGTCTCCACCTGTAATTCCCAGTGCCGCGGGCAGTCGGCGACGCTCTCGGTTGTCGATCTCGCGGAGCTTTCCAATACGGCGCCGGCGTCGCTCAAATCCTTTGCGCAGTCGATCAGCACTCTGATCAAGAACGACGATTACAAAGCGGTTTCGAACGCGCGCAACGGCTCGCGCGAATTTGCGCAGAGCACGATGATCGATCAGATCGACCTCGTTCATTTTGCGAATCTCCTCGGCAACAGCGAGGGTGAATCGCTTTCGAAGGCGCTGCTCGGCGCGGTCAAGTACAACCGCACCTCCTCGAATATGACAAGCGCTTACGGAATCTCGATCTACTTCCCCTACCGCAAGGCCTCCAAGGTCGACGCCGCGGTCAGCACATATAACGCGATCGGTCTCGATTCGAGCTATTCGCAGTGCATCCGTGAATTCGCGAGCCTCGAGGTCAGCGGCCAGGTCGCATCCGGCGGCACCACTACGGCGCTGCCTTCGCTGTTCGGCTCGCTCTCGGGCGGATCCTCCGGCGATACGGATATGATCAGCTCGCTGCTCGGCAGCTTCCTCGGCGGTGATTTCGGCTCGATCTCCGGCCTTTCCGGCGCCAACACCTCCTTCTTCTCGGATCGCGAGCTTTCGCAGGAGCAGACGGTACAGTACCTTGCGAAGAACTATTTTGATCCGCAAAACCTCAAATGGACGACCAACAAGGACGGCAAAGCCGTGATCTCCATGCCGGAAGAGCAGTGGAATCTGATTGAAAGCCTCGAAATCAATCTCTTCTACGACGACGGCGAAGGCTATATCGATCTCGGCCTCGATACGACCTTTGATTTTGACGAGGACGGCAATCTTCTCGCCGGCGACGATCAGAGCTGGCTCGCCGTCAACGGCCAGGTCGTTGCGTTCTACCATGAGTATACGGCTTCCACCGGCAGCGGCACCGTAATCACCGGCCGCATCCCCGCGCTGCTCAACGGCGAGCGCGTCGATCTGCTCGTGGTCTTCGATTCCGAAACCCCGCAGGGCAGGATTACCGGCGCGCGTCCGGTTTATGAAGCGGAAGAGACCGAAACGGTCGCCAAGAGCCTCATCGAGATCAAAAACGGCGATACGATCGATTTCCTCTGCGATTACTACACCTACGACGGCGATTATGAAGACAGCTACTACCTCGGCAACGCGCTGACGGTCAACGGCGAGCTGAAGCTTTCGAATCTGTCCTTCGAAAAAGGCGAGGTCCGCTATACCTACCGCTTTACCGATCTTTATCAGCAGCATTACTGGACGCTTCCCCGCGAGAACTGAGGAGCAAAGAGAGGAAGAGAACGATGTACCTGAGCGATCTTGAAAAAATCTGGCTGGCGACGGGTGAAAACCGCGTATATCTCGAGCCTTCGATGGCGAACCGCCACGGGCTGATTGCCGGCGCGACCGGTACCGGAAAAACGGTCACCCTGAAAGTCATCGCGGAATCGTTTTCCGATATGGGTGTTCCGGTTTTCGTCGCCGATATCAAGGGCGATCTGACGGGAATGTGTCAGCCCGGGGAAGAAAACAAGCATATCCGCCGCAGCATCGATACGATGGGAATCGAAGATTTTACTTATACCTCCTATCCCGTCCGCTTCTTCGACGTCTACGGTGAAAAAGGTCATCCGGTCCGCACGACGATCTCCGACATGGGGCCGGATCTGCTCGCGCGCCTTTTGGGTCTCAACGAAACCCAGAGCGGCGTTCTGCGCATCGTTTTCCGCATTGCCGACGATCAGGGCCTTTTGCTGCTCGACCTGAAGGATCTGCGCAGCATGGTGATCTACGTCGGCGAACATGCGGCGGAATACAAGCTCCGCTACGGCAACGTCTCCGCGCAGTCGCTCGGTGCGATCCAGCGTGCTCTGCTGACCCTCGAAGATGAGGGCGGCGAGCGCTTCTTCGGCGAGCCGATGCTCGATCTCGTCGACTGGTTCGATTGGGACGAGCAAGGCCGCGGCGTGATGAATCTCCTGGAATGTCAGGAGCTTTTCCAGCATCCGCTGCTCTACAGCACCTTCCTGCTCTGGATGCTCTCCGAGCTTTACGAGCTTCTCCCCGAAGCGGGAGACCTGCCGAAGCCGAAGATCGCCTTCTGCTCGTTCGGCGTATAGGCGCGAAGCGCATGCTGGACGCGGTTGCCGATCTGACCGAGGACGGTTTCGGGAATATC
>CACZON010000177.1 GCA_902782805.1 Oscillospiraceae bacterium | reverse complement strand
TAACAAAAAGGAGGCGTATTCTTTTGCAGGACAACAACAAAAGCAGAATCATACGCATTCTTTCCGCCGCACTGGCCGTTGCACTGGTGTTCGGTCTGTTCACGGCGCGCCTGATCCGCTGGCAGCTCATCAAGGGCGAGGATTTCCTTGCCGAAAGCCGCGAAAGCTCCTCGAACTACACGATCCTCCAGGCCGCGCGCGGCGAGATTCTCGACAGCAGCGGCAACCCGATGATCGTCAACAAATCCGTTTACAACGTCGTATTCGACGCTTCCAGGCTGCGCCGGGCCGACTATAACGATACGATCTACAAGCTGATCCTTCTGATGGAGGAATGCGGTGAGGAATGGATCGACCGCCTGCCGATCCGCCGCCTCCCGAACGGCGGCTACGCCTTCAAGGAAGACAGCGAAGCCGAGATCGAATACATGAAGAGCGCCTCGATGCTCCACCTCAACGATTACGCAACCGCCGAGGACTGCGTCAAAACGATGTTCAGCGACGATTACTACGATATCTCCGGCTATCCGGCGGGCTACGATCTCAAGATCGCCTCGGTGCGCTACAATATGCACCGCTCCGCCTTTTCCGTACGCTATCCCTACACGTTCGCGGAGGATCTTTCGATCGAAGCCGTTACCGTGATCAACGAAAACCGCCCGAACCTCCCCGGCGTCTCCGTAGAAGTCGGAACGATCCGCGAATATCCCGCCTCCTCGCTCGCGCCGCACATCATCGGCTACATCGGCGCGCTCAACGCCGAGGAATACAGCGAGCTGCTCGAGAACGGCAAGATCGTCTCCGCCGAAAACTATACCGGCTATTCCTACAACGACAAGATCGGAAAATCCGGGATCGAGCTCTATCTCGAAGACGAGCTGCGCGGCAAAAACGGAAAGAAGACGATCGTCTATTCCCCCGAGAGCAGCTACGTGACCGTCGACGATAAGACGATCGACCCCGTCTCCGGCCATACGGTCTACCTGACGCTCGACTCCAACCTCCAGGAGGTCACGAACGAATCGCTCGCGCGCAACGTCGAGGCCGCCCAGGCAAACGGCAAGGAGCTCTATCAGAAGAAGCTCGAGGAAGGCAAGCCGAGCGAGCACCAGGGCGAAGACTGCACCGCCGGCGCCGTGGTCGTGCTCGACGCGAAGACCTTCGGCGTCAAGGCGATGTCGACCTACCCGACCTACGACCTCGTCAAGAGCCTCAGCGACGCCGATTACTACACCTCCCTGCTCGCCGAAGAGAGCAACACGCCGCTTGTCAACCGCGCAACGATGGGGACCTACACCCCCGGCTCGATCTTCAAGCCCGCGATCGCCCTCGCCGGGCTCCAGGAAGGCTCGATTACCTCCGAAACCGAATTCCACTGCAGCGGGCTCTACAACAACCCCGATTTCGTCGATTACCACCCGACCTGCATGGGCATCCACAACGACACCAACGTCACCACCGCGCTGCAGAAATCCTGCAACGTCTTCTTCTACGAGCTCGGCTACCGGATCGGCATCCGCACGATGAACGTCTACTGCAGCCTGCTCGGCCTCGGAACGACAACCGGGATCGAGATCGGCGAGCGCGAAGGGATCCTCGCCGGGCCGGACGAATACAACCTCTACCACAGCGGCGAATCCTGGACCGACGGCCTTACGGTTATGGCGGCCATCGGCCAGTCGGACAACTCCTTCACCCCGCTTCAGCTCGCCGCCTACTGCGCGACGATCGCCAACGACGGCGTTCGCCTCAATACGCACATCATCGAGAAAATCACCGATTATTCGCGCGAAAACGTCCTCTATACGACCCCGAAAACGGCGCTCGCCTCGATCGGCGTGGAGCAGCGCTATCTCAACACCGTAAAGGCGGCGATGGCGCTCGTCTGCGAAGAGGGCGGCACCGCCTCGCGCTTTAAGGATTACGGCGTCAAGATCGCGGCCAAAACCGGCACGGCAACGACCAACGAAGAAACCCATTCCGACAACGCAACCTTTATCGCGTTCGCGCCCTACGAGGATCCGGAGATCGCCGTTGCGATCGTCCTCGAGTACGGCGCCAAGGCGACCTACGTTCAGAATATCGCCGAGGACGTCTTCGACGCCTATTTCTACAAGAAAACCGCCGCCGAGCTCTTCCCGGATCTGCCGGTTTCCCAAGCCCCCTCGTCCGGCGGCTGAGCGCGGAAAAATATAGCATTTTAGCAAGCTATTAGGAGCAGTACAGCTAAAAAAGTGTTGAAAATGACCAAAATTTCACAAAAAATCTTTGACGAGCCATCATTTTTGTGATAAGATAAGATAGGGTGTAATTCTATGAGCAAAACAATCGTTATAACCTCCGGAAAGGGCGGCGTCGGAAAAACGACGGTCACCTTCGGCCTGGGCACCTCCCTTTCGAGAAGAGGAAAGCGCGTTTTGCTGATCGATATGGAAAACGGCCTGCGCGGGCTCGAGAAAATCATGGGCAGCGACGAAACCCTCGTCTTCGACGCCTCCGATATCGTCGGCGGCAAATGCGAACCGATGGACGCGATCTATCCCTGCCTTTCGATCCCCGGGCTCTATCTTCTTCCGGCGCCCGCAAGCCCGGAGGAAGGCCTGACGCGCGAGCAGATCCGCAGGCTTACCGCGATCCTCGCCTCGTATTTCGATTATCTTCTGATCGATTGTCCCGCCGGAATTTCCAACGAATTCCGCGTTTCCGTTTTCGCCGCCCAGAGCGCGCTGGTTGTGGTCAACCCCGATCCGATCGGCGTGCGGGCCGGAAAAAGCGTCCGGGATCTTCTCCTGAAATCCGGGATTTCCGAGATCCGCCTCGTGATCAACCGCTTCGATCCGGAGCGGTTCCTCGAGTACGGGTTCTTTGAGGATCTCGACGCCGTGATCGACGCGGCCGGGATCCGCCTGATCGCGGTAGTGCCGGAGGATCCGAACCTGCTGCGCGCGGCCGCCAACGGAAAACCCTGCCCGCCCGGGCTCCCCGGCGCGATGGCGTTCGACCGCCTCGCCGCGCGGGTGGACGGCGAAGCTATCCCCGTAATCATCGGCTGATCGTTCGATCGGCTTAATCTGAAGGAGGAATTCTATGAATATCGCACTGATCGCCCACGACGCAAAAAAAGAGCTGATGATCCAATTCTGCATCGCGTACTCCGGAATTCTCTCGAATCATTCCCTCTGTGCAACCGGAACGACCGGCAAGATCGTTTCGGAGGCCACCGGGCTGAGAATACAGCGGTTTTTGGGCGGCGCCCAGGGCGGCGATCAGCAGATCGCCTCTCGCATCTCCTGCAACGAAGTCGATTTGCTCCTCTTCTTCCGCGATCCGCTCAATCCGAAACCCTCTGAACCGAACGACATGAATCTCCTGCGTCTGTGCGATATGTACAATATCCCGGTCGCAACGAATATCGCGACCGCCGAAGTCCTCATCCACGGCCTCGAGCGCGGCGACCTCGACTGGCGCAACATCGTCAATCCCAAATATTAACTTCGCAAGGTTCTTTTGTGGTGGGAGCAGGCTTTAATGCCCGGCAGTAGTTGCCGTGGTTCGCCGCCTGCGTTTTTACTTCGCAGGGTCCTGCGGACATTTGACGCAGGGTCCTGCGGACATTTGACGCAGGGTCCTG
>CACZON010000176.1 GCA_902782805.1 Oscillospiraceae bacterium | reverse complement strand
CGTACCGAAATCGATGCAGAGTGCCTTGCAGTGGCCGATATGAAGATAACCGTTCGGCTCCGGAGGGAAGCGGGTGTGAACCTGCGCGCCTTCAAAGCGTCCGCCTTCCTTGAGGTCTTCGATAATAAAATCTTCGATGAAATTTCCGCCTTCAACAGGCAGTTTGTTCGTGCGGGGTTCGTCCATATTCAAAATCCTTTCCTTCTGATCAGGCGCCGAGTTTTTCAAGGCCGAGTTTCAGACGCCGCAGGGATTCCTCGCGGCCGAGAATCGTCAGGATCTCCATTGCGCCGCCGGGCGTGACCGTCATTCCGGACGCCGCGATGCGTACCGGCCACAGCAGCGTTCCGTTTTTGACTTCGAGCTTCTGCGCGAGCGCCATCAGCGAATCGTGAATCGCGCCAAGCTGCCATTTCGGGAGCGCATCGAGCGTTTCGATCGCCGCTTTCAGCATGACGGGCGCATTCTCTAAGGTCGCCTTGCTTTTTTTATTGATAAAGAGCTCGGATGAATAATCGGGCAGCTCCCGAAGGAAGCCGATCAGATCCGGGATCTCCTTGAATTTCGTGATTCTCGGCTGCAGAATGGAGGCGAGCACGTCCCAGTCCACCGCGCCGCTGCGGAAGACCTTCCGCAGTTCGGGCATCGCAGCCGCCATGAATTCATCCGGCGCCATTGCGCGGATGTATTCGCCGTTGAGCCAGGTGAGCTTGTCATAATCGAAAACGGCAGGCGATTTGCTGATCCCGTCGATCGAGAAGGCTTTTTCGAGCTCGGAGAGAGAGAAAATCTCCTGGGTGCTCTCTTTCGGACACCAGCCGAGCAGGGCGATGTAGTTGACGATCGCCTCGGGCAGATATCCGTCTTCCACGAGATCGGCGAATCCGGTAGAACCGTGGCGCTTTGAAAGCTTGCTGACGGAGCCGTCCTCGTTTTTTCCCATGATCATCGGAAGATGAACGTACTGCGGGATCTCCCAGCCGAACGCTTCATAGAGAAGATTGTATTTCGGGGTCGAGGTAAGATATTCGCTGCCGCGCACGACGTGCGTAATGTGCATCAGGTGATCGTCGACGACGTTGGCGAAATTGTAAGTCGGGAAACCGTCGGATTTCAGGAGAACCTGATCCTCGAGCTCGGAATTGTCGATCGTGATATCGCCGTAGACCGCGTCATGGAAGGTGGTGGAGCCTTCGATCGGCATCTTCTGGCGGATCACGCAGGCTTCGCCCGCGGCGAGCCGCCGCTCGACCTCCTCTTTCGGAAGATCGCGGCACTTGCGGTCGTACCCGCCGATCCCGTTTTCATCGTGGAGAGAATCGAGGCGCTCCTTCGTGCAGAAGCAGTAGTAAGCATGGCCGCTTTTGACGAGTTTTTCGGCGTATTCCTTATAAATCGGTTTGCGCTCGCTCTGGATATAGGGGCCGAATTCGCCGCCGATATCCGGGCCTTCGTCGTGCCGCAGACCGACTTTTTCGAGCGTATTGTAGATGACTTCGGTTGCGCCCTCTACAAACCGTTCCTGGTCGGTATCTTCGATCCGCAGAATAAAGGAACCGCCCTGGGATTTGGCGATCAGATACTCATAAAGCGCGGTTCTGAGATTGCCGACGTGCATAAAACCGGTCGGGCTCGGGGCAAAGCGCGTGCGTACGATCTTCTTTTCCATCCGTAAACCTCCGAGAGAGAATAACATTAAACATTATCTCTTATTATATCAAATATCCTGAAATTATCAATTCTTCCTTTGCATATTTTTCGAGGTTTTTGAAAAAATAAAGCACGGGATCGAAAAGAAAACGAAATAGAAAGACGGAGGAAATCAGTATGGATTTTATTTCACTTTTACTTGTTGTGATCGGAGGAATCAACTGGGGCTTGATCGGGATCTTTCAATTTGATCTTGTCGCGTATATTTTCGGCGGTCAGGCGGCGGTCGTCAGTCGGATCATTTATACGCTGGTCGGCCTTGCGGCGCTTTGGTGCATCTCGTTCTTCTTCCGGGAGCATAGCTGTCTGCACCGCGGCGAATAACCCGGAGAACCGTTTTCACGCAAAAAAAGCCGGATCCTTTCGGAAAAGGATCCGGCAATTTTTTGTGCAACTCAGTCGCTCGTAAAGGGAAGAAGAGCAAGATGACGCGCACGCTTGATCGCAACGGTCAGCTCGCGCTGATGCGCAGCGCACGTTCCGGTAACTCTGCGCGGCAGAATTTTCGCTCTTTCAGAGATAAAGCGGCGAAGCTTTGCTACATCTTTGTAATCGATGTATTCCACTCTGTCAACACAAAAAGCGCAAACCTTTTTGCGGCCTTTTCTTGCGCCTCTGCGGTCAGGTCTGTTATCAGCCATGGCAATTTGCCTCCTTTTAAATTTTTCGTGAAAAAATAAGACTTAGAACGGGAGATCGTCGTCCATCGGGATCTCTTCGAAATCCTCGCGGCTTCCGCTTTCGTAAGCGGGCGCGGGTTCGTTCTGAACCGGAGCGTAGGTGTTGGTATAAGAGGAGTTCGATCCGCCGTCATTGCGCTTCGAATCCGCGAAGTTTACGTTGTCGGCAACGATTTCAAACGCTTTGCGCTTGTTTCCGTCTTTGTCCTGATACGATCTCGTCTGGATCGAACCCTGGACGACCATCATCTGGCCTTTGCGGAAATATTTCGTAATGAATTCGGCGGTGCTTCTCCAGGCGACGATATCGATAAAGTCGGTCTGGCGGTCGGCGCCGGATTTCACATAAGAGCGGTCGACTGCGATCGTAAAGCTCGTTACGGCGACATTACTCGGCGTATGACGAAGCTCCGGATCCGCAACCAGACGGCCCATCAGTACGGCAACATTCAACATATTCTACACTCCTTTTTCTCAGAAATTCCTTGACGTTCGTTTTGGGAAAATCGCGTTACGCTTCGGTCGCTTCTTCTGCAGGTTCTTCTGCGGGAACGACCGGGGCGGCTTCTTCCGCTTGCGCCTTTACTTCTTCCACTTCGGAAGCCTTGTCAGCTGCTTTCTGGGGCTTCACTTTCCGCTCATCTTTCTTGATGATCATCGAGCGAAGGATACCGTCCGTGATCTTGAAAACACGGTCAAGTTCAGCGGTGAATTCAGGGCCGCTCTTGAAGTTGATCAGCGTATAGTAACCTTCCGGCTGCTTGTCGATGAGATACGCGAATTTGCGCTTACCCCATTCGTCTACGCTTTCAACCGTTCCGTTTGCGGCGATCAGATCCGTGAACTTCTTGACGAGAGCGGCGATGCCTTCCTCGCCCTGGTTCAGGGAAATGATGAATACGGTTTCATAAGAATGCATGATTTCCGGCATGTTTCTTTG
>CACZON010000175.1 GCA_902782805.1 Oscillospiraceae bacterium | reverse complement strand
CTCCAGGATCTCGCGCTGAACCGCTTCTCCGACGGGTACGCCTTTCTCTTTACGCTCGAGCCAGACGAGGTATTCTTTTTCTCCGGCGGTATAGATTCTCTCGGCGCCCGGCGCTTTTTTGGAGGCACGCAGCGCACGGCAGATTTCGCCGGCAATCTTTTTGAAGGTTTCGCGGCCCATGAACGCGTCGGGATCAACGACGAAGAAGAAATGACCGAGGTGATACATCCGCGGAGATCCGTCTTCGGCAACGCCGGTCAGGGATTTCATGAATTCGCCGCCCGCAAGCGCCGCGGAGAGAATCTCTACAACCGCCGCGTAGCCGTATCCTTTATAGCCGCCGAGTTCTTCGCCGATTCCGCCGATCGGAGCTAAGGCGGCCGTACCGGCTACAAGCGCCTTCAGGATCTCTTCGCTGTCGGTCATCGGGGTGCCGTTTTGCGAAATCACCATGCCTTCCGGCGTTTTTTTGCCCTGGCGGGCATAGTATTCGATCTTGCCGCGCTGTACGATCGAAGTTGCACAGTCGATGCAGAAGGGGAATTCTTCGTCGGTCGGAAGCGCAAACGTCAGCGGGTTGGTTCCCATCATGTTCTCTACGCCGAAGGTCGGCGCGATCGAGGGGCGCGCGTTGGTCCCGGTGATTCCGATCAGCCCTTCGCGGCTTGCCATCGTTGCCCAATAGCCCGCGATGCCGTAATGGGTGGAATTGCGGATCGCTCCGCCGGCCATCCCATACTGTTTCGCCTTTTCGATCAGTTTTTTCATCATATGGTAGCTTGCAACCATCCCCATGCCGTCGTGGGCGTCCATCACTACCGTGGTCGGTGTTTCGCGGAGAATCTCAATCTCCGTTTTCGGCAGGAGCGTACCTTTTACGATGCGGTCGATATAGATCGGCTTGAAGCGGTTGCAGCCGTGGGATTCGATCCCGCGGCGATCCGATTCGAGCAGAACGTCCGCACAGATCTCGGCGTCCTCGCGCGGTACGCCGTAGCCGACGAACGCATCGGTCAGAAAAGAATTCATCAGTTCCCAGGAAACATACGGTCTTTTTTCTTCCATTGTGATTGCTCCATTCCTGTTTCGTAATTTCCGCGCCGAAATCCCACGCCGGCGCAAAACGGTTTTCTAAAGTATTATTATACCAGATCTTCTCCTGTTTTTCCAGATCTGTTCCTGCGTTTTCCCGATTTTTTCGGCGGTTTCTGCCCGGAATCAAACAAATTTCCGCCGTTTTTGGAGGAGACGCTTTTTTGCTCTATACAAATACAAAATCCATGATATAATGAAAACAGAATTATCCAGACAGAGGTGAGCTTATGAAGCGATTTCTGAAAACCGCGATATCCGCCCTTTTAATTGCTGCTTTGCTGCTCCTGCCGGGCTGCGTTTCCGTTTCCGATCTCGTCTCGGGAATCATCGGCGGCGACGGTTCCTCCGCACCCGCATCCTCGGCGGCAGAAAGCTCTGCTTCCTCGAAGCCGGATTTGCCGGAGCCGTCATCTTCGAGCCCGGCTTCTGATCCCGAACCTTCCGGCGAAGCCGCTTCTTCGGAAACAACGGAGCTTTCTTCCGAACCTTCCGCTTCTTCTTCCGAAGCTTCTCAGGCTCCCGAATCCTCCGAGATTGCCTCCTCCGAAGCTTCCTCGTCTTCCGAAGCGCCCTCTTCATCCGAACCGGAACCTCCGAAACCGCTGACGCTTGACGAAGTAGTCGGCGTTATGCGCAGCGAAGATTTCGTTTATACCGACGCATACGACAATTCCTTCGACAATCACTTCCGCATCCCGGAGTTTCTGCCCGATCTGCCCGGCGCTAAAGCCGCCAACGATGAAATATACGACGACTATATCGACGTGTTCCTCGACGCGGAATACGCGATGAAGGAAAAACTGTCCTTCCCCTGCGGCAAGCTCGACTTTGAGGCTTACCTCAACGGCGAGATCGCCAGCGTGATCATCGAATCGTTCTACGACGGCGGGAATTACTACTACAGCGTCTATAACCTCGATCTGAAGAGCGGCGAACTGCTTGATAACCACGGCCTCGCGCGGAAGCTCGAAATGAGCTACTACGAGCTGCGCGACCGGCTTGTCGCCGCGATGGAAGAAAACTACAACGAAAAATGGTATTACCCCGAAATGCTCCCGGACGCAGACGAGCAGAAGGAGAAAACGTTTACGCAGGAAAATATTGAAAGCTCGCTTTTATATCTCGGCGAGAACGGCCAGCTCATGGCCGTCTACACCGCCTACATGAGCGTCGGCGCAAGTTATCACCATACTGTTATCATTGTTCCCTGACAAAGAACCGTCAGGAACCGCATTCTGAACGATCGAAAGGAGAACTGTCATGAAAAACGTACTGCTGCTCGGAGACTCGATCCGTATGATGTATCAGCCTCTTGTCAAAGAGAAACTCGAAGGTCGTGCCAACGTCTACAGTCCCGCGGAAAACGGACGCTGGAGCGGCTATACACTTCACTCGCTGGGTGTTTGGCTGCCGAGCCTGCCGACGCCGGATATCGTTCACTGGAACAACGGAATCTGGGATGTGGGTGACGATTATAAAGAAGGACGGCATTTCTATCCTCCGGAGCTCTATGAGGACACGTGCCGGAGAATCTTCAAAATTCTTCGGCAGCTTACGAAGAATCCGGATCTGAAGATTATCGCAGCAACCACTACTCCCACCGCAAATGAGGCTTACACCGATATCCCTCTGTACAATGAAATCCTCTGCCGCGTTGCGAAAGAAAACGGCGTGATCGTAAACGATCTTTATACCGCGATCAATGAAAATCTCGAGGAGAACATCGGCCCCGATCATCTTCATCTTTCGCGCAAAGGAACGGCGATCGCCGCCGATCTGGTCGTTGCAGCCATCGAAAAGCTTCTTTAATACGCTTTCTCAAAAAGCCGCCGGGAGCCCGGCGGCTTTTTCTTG
>CACZON010000174.1 GCA_902782805.1 Oscillospiraceae bacterium | reverse complement strand
AGGGCAGAACGCAGGCGGCGAAGCAGAGCAGCTCCATGCCGGGAAAATTAGCCTGCTCCTTACTCCGAAGAACCCTGCGTGGTAAAAAAGCAGGCGGCGAAGAACAGAAGCTCCATGCCGGGCTCGTCGGAATTCGCCCTTGCGGATTCGCAGCGATCCGCGATACGGATCGCGGCTTCATCTTTCGGGCGATTCCTCCTTTCCCCAAAAAATCTTCGATTTTCCGGGGACCCCGTTTTTGCTCCCTAAAGGCAGAACGATTGCTCCTACATCAGCATTTCCTGCCGGGCAGATAAGTTTGCTCCCATCACAAAAGAACCTTGCGTTATGCCGTCCGCAGGACCTTGCGTAACGAAAAAAAGCAGAAAGGACCGGTCTGCTTCCGGCCCCTCCTGCTGCATTCTTCGATTAAAAGGAAGACAAGGTATAATCTGATTGGTTACTTACAGTGTACCAAAACCGGGCGATTCTATATGCCGAATCAGAATATATTTTTTATTTTTTTTTAAGATTCCGGGGATTGTTTTTACTTTTTTTCCGAAGTGCGTGAAAAAAAGATTGAAAAATAGGTCAAATTTCGTATATAATAATTGTATCCATCAAAAAAAGAAATAAAAAGAGACAAGGAGGAGCGGTATGCATATTATTCCGGCGATCGATCTGAAAGACGGCGCGTGTGTGCGTCTGATTCAGGGAGAATACAATTCGGCAACGAAAGTAGCAGACGATCCGGTCGAGCAGGCGATCGAGTTTGAGAGAGCCGGCGCGACGCTGATGCATATCGTCGACCTCGACGGCGCGCTGCTCGGCAAGCCGGTCAACTACGAGATCGTTTTTGAAATCGTAAAGCGCACGGCGCTGCAGGTGCAGGTCGGCGGCGGCATCCGCAATATGAGAGACGCCGAATACTATCTCAACGGCGGCGTATCGAAGGTCGTCATCGGTTCGGCGGCAATCGACGACAAGGAATTTTTAAAGGAGCTGGTCGATCGCTACGGCACCCGCGTGATCGTCAGCATCGACGCGAAAAACGGACGCGTCGCCGAGGAAGGCTGGCGCTCGATCTCGACGATCGACTGCTTTTCGATGGCGGCGGAGATGGAAAAGCTCGGCGTCAAGAACATCATTTTCACCGATATTTCGAAAAACGGGACGATGGACGGCCCGAACCTCGATATCCTCGACAAGCTCAACTATATGTATTCGATGAACATCATCGCGAGCGGCGGCATCAGCAGCCTCAAGGATATCATCAATCTTTCGAACCTCAATATCTACGGCGCGGTCTGCGGAAAGGCGTTCTATTCCGGGACGATGGATCTGCGCTCGGCGCTGACGGTGGCCGGTCTGGTGGAGGAAAACGCCAACAGCCGCAAAAAGGTCCCGACGCTTGAAAAATACTTTATGAAGAGCGGACTGATCCCGGTCCTCGTCCAGGATATCGAGACCGGCGAGGTCCTGATGCTCGGCCATATGAACCGCGAGGCGCTCAAGCTCACGCTCGAAACGGGCCGCACCTGGTTCTACAGCCGCTCCCGCCACGAGATCTGGAACATGGGCGCGCAGGACGGCAACTACCAGAACGTCAAAACGATCATCGCCGATTACGACAACGAAGCGCTCCTGATCCGCGTGGAGCAGATCGGCAACGCCTGCGTCAACGGATCCCACAGCTGCTTCTTCCGTGTTCTGCAGGACCGGACGCAGCAGGAAGAAACGATATAAAAGCAACGAAACGGCTGCAGTCGAACCGATTGCGGCCGTTTTTTCGGAGGAAATCATGAAGGAAGAAAGAAAAGACGCGCTTCTTGCGATTCTCGAAGCGCACCGCGGCGAGGCCGTCTCCGGGGAGGAGATCGCAAAGGCGCGCGGTGTTTCGCGTGCCGCGGTCTGCAAGGAGATCGCCCGCCTGCGCGCGCAGGGCTACCGGATCGAGGCCAAAACCCGCAGCGGCTACCTCCTTTCGGCGGGCGACGCGCCGTTTAGCGCCCGCTCGGTCGCAAAATACCTCAGCGGGAGGCGGCCGGTCGCCGTTGAGGTTGTCGATTCGGTCGATTCCACCAACAACGCGCTCAAAAAAGCGGCGGAAGCCGGCGAAAAAGAGGGGAAGGTCCTCATCGCGCTTCGGCAGACGGCGGGAAAAGGCAGACGCAGCCATTCGTTTTACTCGCCGGAAAGCGGCCTCTACCTGAGCATCCTCCTGCGCCCGAAGATTTCCGCCGCCGATTCGCTTTTGATCACCACCGCGGCGGCCTGCGCCGTCGCCGGCGCGATCGAGCGCGTCAGCGGAAAGGCGGCCTCGATCAAATGGGTCAACGACGTCTACCTCGGGAGCAGAAAGGTCTGCGGAATACTGACGGAGGCGTCGGTCGATTTCGAGAGCGGCAGCCTCGCCTGGGCCGTGCTCGGGATCGGGATCAACCTCAAGACACCCGCCGGCGGATTCCCCGAGGAGATCCGCGATAAAGCCGGCGCCGTTTTCGATGCGCCGGAATATTCCGAAGAGAAAAAAAGCCGCCTTGCCGCCGCGGTGATCGACGGCTTTTTCGAGCTCTACGAACGGCTCCCGCAGCGCGGTTTTATGGAGGATTACCGAAACCGCAGCAACCTGATCGGGAAACGGGTGAAAATCATCCGGCTCGACGAGGTCGTTGGGGAGGGAACCGTCGCCGGGATCGACGACGACGCCCGCCTGCTGATCCGAACGCCCGACGGAGCTCTTGAGCCCCTTTCCTCCGGCGAAGTCTCTGTTTTTATTTCGTAAGGTTCTTTTGTGGGAGGAGCGGGCTTTAATGCTCGGCAAGGAACTGCTGTTTTTCGCCGCCTGCGTTCTGCCCTTGGGGAACACGCAGCTGAAGCCTTCCCATTCGAGGGGTCTTTAGACCTATGGAAGCGGTAGATTTAAAGAGGGCAGAAAGATGGCGCATGGCACAGCATGACCTTCCGTGCAATTCAGCCTGCTCCCATCACAAAAGGACCCTGCGT
>CACZON010000173.1 GCA_902782805.1 Oscillospiraceae bacterium | reverse complement strand
GGCTTGAGTCGGAACAGATCGCGATTTTCATAAAAACACCTCCGTAGAAAGGCTTTTTGCCGTGTTTTTTAAGCTCCATTCACCACCGGACGCTTTATTTTACCATAATCCTTTCAAAAATGCAAAAAAATCTTTCAAATCGCAATTTTTCAGGAAATCGGAAAAAATCGAAAAACCCGGCGGTTTTTTCTTTGGTAATACTTGACGAAAAAAAGTGAAAATGATACACTTTTTTATAGCTGGAGATAAAAAGCCTGCCGCTTTTTTCGCAGGTCTTTCATCCATACAGCCCGAGTCCTATCTTTTAGTTCGAAGGGAGAAAAATTATGTTCTGTACAAATTGCGGTAAACAGGTCCCGGACACCGCGATGTTCTGCACGAACTGCGGAAGTCCGATCAGAAAACCCGCCCCGCCGCAGGGATTCATTCCCGTGCCGCCTCAGGTTCCGGCTGAACCTATAGAGGAAGCCGTTCCGGCCGCGCAGGAAGCGATTGAAGCTGCGGCGCAGCCCGCCGAGCAGTTCGTTGAAGAAGCGGCTGCGGCGGTTCCGGAGATCCCGCAGGAAGAAATCCCCCAGCCGGAGATTGCGGCTGCGGCGCCGGAGTTCGAAAGCCCGAAGGTTGTTGAGATCCCGCAGGAAGTCCAGCCGGCGGCAGAAGCGGCGCAAGCCGTTTATGCCCAGCAGATCCCCGAGGTCCCCCAGCCCGAAGCGGCGCCGTATATCCCCGAAGCGGTTCCCCAGCAGCCGGATCCCAACGCGAATTACTATCCGCCGCAGGATCCTGCCGCCTGGCAGCAGCCGCAGCAGCCCGGATTCGTTCTGCCTTATCCGCCTCAGAACGAGCCGGCGCCCCAGAAGCAGAAAAAGGAAAAAGGTCCCAAGAAGAGCCTTTTCAAGAATAAATTCTTCTATATCATTCTCGCGGCGGTTCTGCTGATCGCGGCGGGTGTGGTTCTGTTCTTCGTTCTCGGCGGAAAGACCACTTACGATCTCAAGGATTATCTGAAGGTGGAATACGACGGATACGAGGGCAACGGCGTGGCGTACGTTTCGCTCGATGAATCGGCGCTTGAGGATAAGATCTACGAAGACAAGAAGATTTCCCTCGACGATCTTACTTCGCTGAGCGGATACGCGAAGATGCTCAAGAAGGCGGCGGAAATCGACGAAGCGATCAATACGATCAAAGTCACCGCCGAACCGAACAAAAACCTGAAAAACGGCGATGAGATCACGGTAACCTTCGAATTCGACAACGAGGTCGCCTCCAAACAGAAGATGGAGTTTATCGGCGAAGAGCAGAAGATCATTGTCGCAGATCTGCCGAAGCTCAAGGAGCTCGATCCTTTCGCCGGCCTTTCGGTTACCTTCAACGGAATCTCCGGCGACGGCGAAGCGGTTTTCGAGTATAACGGAACCGATGATTTCCTTGATCAGTATTCCTTCACGATCGAAGGCGAAGCAAAACAGTACTATCTGAAGAACGGCGACGAGATCACGGTAGCCGTTGAGTCCTATCTGGACGACGAAACCGCCGCCTATTACGGACTGAAGCTGACGAAGCGCGAACAGAAGTACACGGTTTCCGGCCTGAACGAATTCATCAGCGAATTCTCCCAGATTACCCCCGCCGGTCTCGAAGTCCTCCGCAGCCACGCCGCCGAGGATCTGAGCGACGCGCTCGACGATATCGACCCCGTCTATACGGTCGGCGAGACGGAATACGTCGGTTATTCGCTCGGCGTTTGCAACGACGCGGACAACTATACGAAGAACTATCTCTATCTGATCTATAAAGCCCAGATCGGCGCGGTTGCCGGCAAGACGATGCCCGCAACGCTCTATCTGCCCGTCAAGTTTGAAAACGTCACGAACGACGATGCGCTTACGGAGGTCTATTCCTACGGCGTGAAGGGCTATCAGCGCCTGATCGGCTCGAGCGACTACTTCTCGGGCTATTTCGATCCCTACGATCTCGTTGAAGAAATCAAGGATTCCTATTCGGATTACACCTTTACCTTCGGCGACGGATTCGAAGTATACGAGGGCGAGAAGACCAGCGTGACTTCGTTCTCTGATATTCCTCAGGAAACGCTCACCGCGGCTTCCGATTACGTGATCGAACGCGCAAAAACCTACGTTAAGGAGAATTACCTGACGACGACGACGGCCTCCGATTTCACGACGGTCGGCGAATATCTCTTCCTCGCGAAGGATCAGACGACCGATATCGAAGACCGCGCGATCCTCGTGATGGTCATCAAGATGAAGGTTGTCGACGAAGAGAAGAAGATCAATACCACCGTGTATATGCCTTTCGAGTTCGACGGCCTGCTCAAGACGAACGACGGCCTCTATTTCCTCTCCTACGGCAGCGACGTTTTCGCAAACGATAACCTCGCGGAGGATTATCCGACCGCCGGTATGACCGATCTCAAATTGCTTGACCAGGCGATGAAATCGGCGCTTACGGATACGTATTCCTGCACGCCTTCCGAGAAGATGGTAAAAGCGGTAGGCTGATTTGCCGCGATCAGATTCGATTGAGAAAAAACACATCTCCAAAAAGCGGATGCCGAAAAAGCATCCGCTTTTTTCTGCAAAAAAGAAAGATTGCTCTTTCAAAAGCCGCGCAAATGTACTATAATAAAACCGAAAGCCAAACGAATACTATGGAAGATAAAAGGATGAGATCATAATGGCCATATATACCGTCGCGCTTGCAAAACTGATGCATGACCTCGATATGAAAAGCGTTTATCTGCCGGTCGACGCGGAGGATATCCTGATCTCTGTGCCCGACGTTTCCCGCGCCGGGCTGGAGCTAAACGGATTTCTCGATTTCTTCGATCCGCGCCGAATCCAGATCTTCGGCAGAACCGAGATCGCTTTGCTCGATTCCTTTTCGCCCGAACGCAGGGCGAATTCGCTGGAATCGTTCTTTTCCCGCAAACCGATGACGATCATCTTCACCCGCGGCTACGAGCCCGCGGAGGATATCGTGGAATCTGCGCAAAAATACAAGGTGCCGCTGGTCGTGTCTCCCTTGAGCTCCTCGAACCTGCTCGCGACGCTCGTCTCCGAACTGAACGTTGAGCTCGCGCCGCGCATTACGCGCCACGGCGTTATGATGGAGGTCTACGGCGAAGGCATTCTGATCGTCGGCGACAGCGGCGTCGGTAAAAGCGAAACGGCGATCGAGCTCCTCAAACGCGGCCACCGCCTGATCGCGGACGACGCCGTTGAGATCCGCCGCGTATCCTCAAAAACGCTCGTAGCGTCCGCGCCGGAGAATATCCGCCATTTCATCGAACTGCGCGGCATCGGGATCATCAACGCCCGCCGCGCCTTCGGCATCAGTGCCGTAAAGCTGACAGAGAGCATCGATCTGTGCATCAACCTCGAAGCCTGGGACAATACGAAAATTTACGACCGGATGGGCACCGGAAACGAATTCGCAGATTTTCTCGGCATCAAGGTGCCGCTGGTAACGATCCCGGTGCGCCCCGGGCGCAACCTCGCCGTGATCATCGAAATCGCCGCGGTCAACAGCCGCGACAAGAAGATGGGCTACGACGCAACCAAGGATCTTCTCGCGAATCTCGGAATGGACTATACCATGATCGAACAGCCGGCGCGCGAGCGCAAGCTGGATATTTGAGCGTAAGGAGCGCGTTTTATGGATTTTAACGCGATTGCAGCACGTTTGCGGGAATTTCCCGAAGAACAGCTTTGCCTTTCGGAAAACGAAGCGATGAGCCGCCATACCTCGTTCCGCATCGGCGGTAAAAGCCGGCTTTATCTTGAGATACAGACGCCGGCGGCGCTATCGAAGGTTTTGAAACTGTTTTCGGAGGAATCGGTCCCGTTTCGCGTCCTCGGCCTCGGCTCGAACGTCCTGTTCGACGACGAGGGCTTTGACGGCGCGGTGCTGCGCCTTGCGGGAGCGTTCAAAGCGATCCGCAGGGAGGGAAATTCGCTTTTTGCCGGAGCAGGCGCTTCTCTGCGCGCGCTCTGTGAAACGGCGCGGGACGAAGGCCTTTCCGGGCTGGAATTTGCCTTCGGGATCCCGGGCAGCGTCGGCGGCGCGGTCTATATGAACGCAGGCGCTTACGGCGGCGAGATCCGCGACGCTGCGGTCACCGCGTTTCATACCGATTATAAAGGAAATCCCGCATCCTTTTCCGGCAAAGATCTCGCTTTCGGCTACCGGAAAAGCGTCTACAGCGGAAAAGAGCTGATCATCACCGGAGCGAAATTCGATATGACGCCGGGCGACCGGGATGAGATCGCCCTGCGGATGGACGAAATCCTCGGCAGGCGGCGTTCCAAGCAGCCGCTCGATTTTCCGAGCGCGGGCAGCGTCTTCAAGCGGCCGGAAGGATACTATGCCGGCGCGCTGATCGAAGACGCGGGCCTTAAGGGCGTTTCGGTCGGCGGAGCACAGGTCAGCGAAAAGCACGCGGGCTTTATTATCAACCGCGGCGGCGCTACGAGCGCGGACGTTCGCGCGCTGATTCAAAAAATACAGAAAACCGTTCTGGACCGCAGCGGCGTTCTGCTGGAGCCGGAGATCCGGCGGATGCCGTAAAAAAGGAGGGGAAACGATGGAATTCGTAGTTGTAACCGGGATGTCCGGCGCGGGAAAATCCTGCGCGATCGACGCGCTTGAGGATATCGGCTTTTTCTGCGTCGACAATCTGCTTCCCGAGCTGATCGAACCGTTCTATCAGCTTTCGAAGACCTCGGAAAAAGAGCGCATCGCGGTGGTGACCGACGTTCGCGGCGGCACCCTCTTTGCCGGCCTCAACGATACTCTGCGCAGAATGGAAGAAGCAGGCAACGCGTTTCACCTGATTTTCCTCGATGCGGACGACGAGATCCTCCTGCGCCGTTATAAGGAAACGCGCCGCAAGCACCCGCTGCTCGATATGTTCGGCGGCTCGGTGGAGGAAGCGGTCAAATTCGAACGCGAAATCCTCGATACGGTCAAATCGCGGGCGGATTACCTTATAGATACGACGAATCTTTCTCCGCAGGAGCTCAAAAGCCGCCTGACCTCGATGTTTTTGAACGCGGCGGGCGGGCTGCTCTTTACGCGGGTCGTGAGCTTCGGCTTCAAGCTCGGCGCGCCGCGCGAAGCGGATCTGATCCTCGACGTGCGCTGCCTGCCGAACCCCTATTACGTCCCTGAACTTCAGGAAAAAACCGGCCTCGACCGCGAGGTTTCGGATTACGTCTATTCGTTTGAAGAAAGCCGCGAGGTGCTGAAAAAATACCTCGATCTGCTCGATTATATGCTGCCGCTTTTCGTCAAAGAGGGAAAAAGCCAGCTTGTGATCGCTGTCGGCTGTACCGGCGGGCATCACCGGTCGGTCGCCTTTGCGGAGAAGATCGGCGAACATCTGCGCGAGGGAAGCTGGAAGGTTTCCGTTGCGCATCGGGATATTCGAAAGTAGGAAGGACCATGACTTTTTCTGCAGCGCTGAAAAACGAGCTGCTCAAAGCGGAAACCGGCGGCGAGCTGCGCTTTGCCGAAAGCTACGGGATGCTGCTTTTCTCGCGGCTTTTCTCGCTGCGTCAAAACGCCGTTACAACCGAAAACCGTTTATTTGCACAGGAGCTCTCCGGAAGAATCGGAGAGCTCGGCGCGCTTTGTGAGGTGCGTTTTGCGCTTCGGCGGAAAGGGGAGGCGCTGCGCGTTTCGATTCCCTACGAAAGCGAGCGGGAAAAGCTCCTTGCAGCCTTCGGATATACCGGAAAAGAGCTTTCTCTGCGGATCCGCGCGGAAGTGCTCAAAAGCGCAGCCCACGAGCGCGCGTTCCTGCGCGGCGTGTTTCTTTCGGCGGGCTCGGTCTCCGATCCGCAGCGCGATTATCATCTCGAGATCGCCTCCGCGCACCGGGCGCTGATTTCCGATCTGGCGGCGCTGCTGCTCAAAAATCCGGAGCTCGATCTTTCTCCAGGCCAGAGTACCCGCGCCGGAAAATCCGTGGTTTACCTCAAAGACAGCGAAAAGATCTCCGATTTTCTCACGCTGATCGGCGCGCCGCGCAGCGCGATGGAGCTCATGCAGGCAAAGATGCTCAAAGAGGTACGAAATTATGTTAACCGAAAGAGCAACTTCGAAACGGCCAACATCGATAAAACGGTCAAGGCGGCGGTCGAGCAGAATCTGGCGATCGAAAAGGTGATCGAGAAAAAAGGGCTTGATTATTTTCCGCCTTCGCTGCGCGAGATCGCTGCGCTGCGCCTTCGCAATCCGGAGATGAGCCTGCGCGAGCTCTCGGAGGAACTCTCGCTGAGCCGTTCCGGCGTCAATCACCGCTTAAAAAAGATCCTCGAAATTGCGCAGGACCTCGAAGACTGAGCGGTTTTTTCAGATGATCCAACGAAAGGAGGGCTTTGCCGATGGGCTTTGTACATCTTCATCTTCATACCCAGTATTCGCTGCTGGACGGCGCCTGCAAGATCGGCGAAGCGCTCGATCGGGCAAAGGAACTGGGGCAGACCGCCCTTGCGATCACCGATCACGGCAATATGTACGGCGTGATCGATTTTTATAAGGAAGCAAAAAAGCGCGGAATCAAGCCGATCATCGGCTGCGAGGTCTACGTTGCGCCGCGTTCGCGCTTTCAGAAGGAGTACGCGTTCGATTCCTCGCCGGGGCATCTCGTTCTGCTCTGCGAAAACGAGGAGGGTTATTCCAACCTGATGGAACTCGTTTCGCGCGCCTGGACGGAGGGCTTCTATAACCGGCCGCGCGTCGATTACGAGATCCTGCGCCGCTATCACGGCGGGCTGGTCGCGCTTTCGGCCTGCCTTTCCGGCGAGATTCCGCGGGCGATCCAGCGCGCGGACCTCAAAACCGCGCGGGAAAAAGCGCTTTTGTACCGCGATCTTTTCGGCGAAGAAAACTTCTTTTTAGAGCTTCAGAATCACGGGATCGACCGCCAGAAAACGGTCAATACCGCTTTGATCAATCTTTCGAGGGAGCTTTCGATCCCCCTGGTCGCGACGAACGACTGTCACTGCGTTCTGCCCGAGGACGTGGAGCTTCAGCGCGTTTTGCTCGCGATTCAGACGGGTAAAACGATCCACGATCCGAACCT
>CACZON010000172.1 GCA_902782805.1 Oscillospiraceae bacterium | reverse complement strand
TGGCCGAATTTCTGGGTTTCGAGCGTACGGAAGCCGAGGCCGTAGCCGTAGCCGGCGAGATAGTCGTTCGTGAAATCGCGCAGCTGCGTCTCTTCAAGCTGGTTCGCGTGGAGCATATTGACCGTACCTTCGCCCAGATACTTTCTGCCCTTGTATCTGCCGCCGTTGGCGAGCATCTGCATAAAGGTTGCGAAATCGTTGGTGGAGGTATAGAGGTTCGGACGCGCGCCGATCGGCGTAACCGTAGGATCGGAGGTATTGAGGCCGTAGGCCGGAGCCGGCGAAAGAACGCCGTCGCGCTTTAAGTAGGTCGTAACGATCCGGTCCTTATTCTCGGGGCGGATGAAGGTATCGGTATCCTCGAGCTCGAGCGGATCGATGATTCTCTCCTTGAAGACTTCGCGCAGCGCTTTGCCGGTCATCGTTTCTACCAGCGCGCCGGTGATCTCGGAGCCGAAGCCGTACTGCCAATGGCTGCCCGGCTCAAACATAACGGGGGCGTTCGCCATGACGCGCACTTCATCGCGGATCGTTGTAGGAGCGCCTTTTTCGGCGATCAGCTTTTCCATCTGAGCGCTCATCGCTTTCAAAGTCGGGGTGATCGGCGCAACTGCCGGAGCCATGCAGTAAGGCATGCCGCACATCATCGCAACGGCGTTGCGGATCGTGATCGGATGCTCCAGCGGAACGACGTCGACCTGGCCGTTGGGCTGAACGAAGTATTTTTTCGTATCTTTCCATTCGGGGAGATAATCGGAGAGCGGATCGGAGAACAGGAATTTTCCCTCTTCGTAGAGCATGCCCATGATCGCATAGGTGAAGAGCTTCGTGGTGGAAGCCTGTGAGAACATGGAGTGCTTGTTGATCGGCTTTTTCTCTTCGATGTTCGCGTATCCGGCATAGCCTTCATAGACGATCTCATCGCCCTGCATAATGCTGACGGCGCAGCCCGGATTCGTCTTGCGCTCAACGAAATCGTTGATCAGATTGGTCAGACGGGTAAAATCTTTTGCCATGGTTAGTATTCCTCCTTAATTCGATCGGTCAAGAAGCGCGCAAGCTTATCGGCCGGTTCTTTCTGAAATTCGATCCCCTTGTCGGAGAAGCGCATGAAGTAAGGCGCCGCGGCGGTATAGCGCTCCCAGCGGGGCATTTCGCTGCCGTCGGCATCCTTGCCGTTCGGGTCTCCGGTCTTTACGAAATTCGCCCAGTAGTTGCACATCAGGCGGGCTTCGTCGTAGTGCGCTCCCTTGAAGGGACGCCAGCATTTCGCAAGCGTTTCAAAGAAGAACCAGAGATCGACGGAATGGAAATTGCCCGGATGATCGGGTCCGGGAATTTCGGTATCGAAATAGTACATGTAGTTGTCGTCCTCGCCGTCGTTTTTCTCGAACATTGCGCGCAGCGCAAGCTCGATCGGACGGGATTTCGTATTCGCCTTGAGCGTTTCGAGATCCTGCGCTCCTTCCTCGGCGATCGCGATGAATTCCGGCGCCTTTTCGCCGAAGAGCTCCTTCGCTTTCGCTTCGAAATCCTCGCGGCTGTCAAAATCCGGGAAGAAATTCGGGAACTCGTCCGCCGTCAGGCCGGCGAGCATCGGAACGTTCGCCTTTTTACCCGCCATATAAAGCGCAAAGGGATCGCCGAACGAGAACTGACCGTCGGGAACCGTGCCGAATGCGCCTCGGAATTCAAGGAATTTATCGCGGATATAGAAGGCGTCCATCGCGCGCGCTTCGGCAATGTTCTTTGCCCCGATGAATTCGAGAAAGCGGCTGCTCTGCTCAAACATGCCCTGAAGATCGCGCCGTCCGCCGCCGAGGATGTAGTTTCCGTAGGCGCTGCGGAAAACGCCGCTTTCCACGATCACCTTATGGAACAGGCCGCGGCTCTGCGGAGAAGTAAGATGCGCCATCACGCTGCCGCCGCCGGCGGACTGACCGCCGATCGTAACGTTTCCGGGATCGCCGCCGAAGGCTTCGATATTGTCGCGGACCCATTTGAGACCCGCCTGCTGATCGAGCATGCCCCAGTTGGCGGGCGCTTCGGGCTGAGCCTTCGCGATCTCTTCGGTCGTAAGGAAGCCGAAGACGTTGACGCGGTAATTGACGGAAACGACGATGATCCCGCGGCGCGCGAGACGCTCGCCGTCGAATTCCATTTCGGCCGGGTTGCCTACCTGCAGGCCGCCGCCGAAGAACCAGACGTAGACGGGAAGCTTTTCGTCCATTCGTTTTGCGGGCGTCCAGACGTTGAGATACAGGCAGTCTTCATCCATCGGGATATCCGGATCGACGTTCCATTCGTAGGTATAGATGTTATCTTTACGCAGACCGGGTACCGCCTGAACGGAGATCGGCGCGAACGCATAGCATCTTTTGACGCCCTCCCAATTTTCAGCGGGCTGCGGCGCTCTCCAGCGGTTCTCTCCGACCGGCGGCGCCGCAAACGGGATCCCCTTGAACGCAGTGATGCGCGGATCCGCTGCGGGAATGCCCTCGACCCAGCCGTTTACGGTTTTGACTTTACGAAGCATACGGTTTTTCCTCCTTGATTCGTAATCAGAAATATACGGATAACGGACGGACTCCCCGAACGCGCCTAGGAAGGCGTTTTCGGGGAATCTCTTTTGAAACGGTTATTTGAGCGCGCCGAACGCGATATTGCGCACGCGGTGATGGGTGTATTTCTCCTGGTTCGGAGAAAGGTTGTGCATATAGACGACGGAAGCGCGCTCGCTCGGATCAACGGCGAGATAGGTTCCCATCGCGCCGGTCCAGCCGAATTCGCCGACGGAGGAATTGCTGACCATACCGGGGTCGATCAGCGTACGTACGCCGAGGCCGTAGCCGTAACCGGCAAGATAATCGTTCTGGAAATCGCGCAGCTGTACTTCGTTGAGATGATTCGCGCGCATCAGGTCGATCGTCTTTCTGCCGATGATGCGCTCGCCCTTATATTCGCCGCCGCAGGCCAGCATCTGCGTAAAGACGATGTAATCGTGAACGGAGGAGAAAAGTCCTGCGCCGCCGGCTTCGTATTTCGCTTCCGGCTCGAAGCGGTCGTCGAACATCGCGGTCGTAACGGAGAGCGTTCCGTCTTCCGCGCGGCGATACGGGGTGACCATATTCTCGCGCATATTGCCGAAATAATGGTAGCCGGTATGATCCATTCCGAGCGGATCAAAGATATTCTCTTTGAGGAATTCGCTGACCTTCTGGCCGGAGCAGACTTCGATCAATCCCGCAACGAGCTCATGGCCGAAACCGTAGAGCCAGCGGGAGCCGGGATCGAAGCGGACGGGGACCTCGCTCATCGCGTAGATGTCCTGGCGCAGCGTATAATCGCCGACCGACTTGCGAAGATTTCCGCGGACCTCGTTCATCATCCGGTGGGTATAATCGTTGCCTCCGTATCCGATGCCCATCGCCATCGAGAAGCAGTCGCGCACTTCGATCGGGCGCTTGACCGGGCGAATCGTAACGGATCCGTCGGGATTATCTTCGGCGACCATCGTGTTTTTCCATTCGGGGAAATACTCATAGATCGGATCGTTCAAAAGGAATTTTCCGCGCTCAAAAAGGATCATCGCGCCGGTGCAGACCGCCACTTTGGTTGAAGAAAACTGGCGGTAAACGGTATCGGCGGTGATCGGTCTTCCGGTTTCGAGATCCGCTACGCCGAAATAGTTTTCGTACAGGATCTCCCCATCCTTGGCAACGGCGCAGCCGCAGCCGGTCGGGCCGGTTTTCAGATTTTCGCTTAAGAATTTGTCAAGGTCGCTGAATTTGCTCATTGTATCTTCCTTCCTTTCTTCGTATTTCAGACGGTTTCGTATACTCTGTTGAAATCTTGAAGCCTATTGAAATAATTTTATCAAAATCGCATCAGAATGTCAAGAAACGCGCCGATGAATCTTTTGTTTTTATATATTTTTAATAAATACAGCGATTCTTTGAATTGAACCGAATCGATCCGATCCCGTTCAAACCTTTTCCGCAACTGCGTGATGAACGGTATAACGCTTTTCCGGAACGGCTTCCTGAAGGCGGTCCTTGGAGGTCGTGATCAGGAGGCGGCCGCCCTCGCGCCTGAAAAGAATGACGTTATGGAACCAGGAATTGACCCATTTCGTTGTGATCTCAAGCGTATCCGGATCTGTAAAGCGCGCGGTGGACGCCGTTTTGCGGATCTTTGAGAGCGGATTGTCCGTTTCGACGATGTGATATTTGCCGTCGAAATACGCTTCGAATACGGCGTACCCGTCGGCGGTAAAGACGCATTTTTCCGGATCGAATTCGAGCTTGAATTTCTCAAAGCGATCCTGCTTCGAGGGATCGAAGAACGCACGGAAGAAGTTGTAATCGCCCGGCGAAACCGAAACCCAGGGATCGCAGTCCGCGTCGCCGGAGATCACCCTGTACTCGCCTTCGAACCGCGCCGGATCGACCGAAAGCGTATTCGGCTTCTGCTCCGGAACGCTAAGCGACTGCTCGAACGCACGCAGCTCTGCGAGCGCATTTGGATCTTCCTTGAGCGGCTCGTCGCCGATCCTGCGCATCAGTTCGTCGTAGATCGCTTCGATCGTGATCTGAGGGCCGTCCGGGCCGAGCCCGCCTTCGTGCAGCGCTACGACAAGATCCTTTTCCGGCCAGATAATACCGTATTGGCCCTGGCCGCCGTCGAACCGGAAGACGCCCGGCATGCTGCACGCCCAGAGCTGCCAGCCGTAGCCGACGCGGCAGTCGAGCACGCCGTCGGTATTCTCTGCGGTATCGATCTGGATCGAAAGCGCGTTTCGCATCCATTCCTCCGAAACGATCTGCTCGCCGTTCCAGTTCCCGTAGTTGAGATAGAACATCGCAAGGCGCAGGTTGTCCTCGGTTTTTGAGAAAGTACCCGGCTCCGCGTAATAGCCGTTTTTGAATTTGAGCCATACGAAATCCTCGCCGTTGATGCCGATCTTTCGGAAAAGCTCGCGGTCGAGGAATTCGAGCAGCCCCATCCCCGCTTTTTTCTCAACGATCGCGCCGAGCATACAGGCGCCGGAGGTGTTGTAGAGGAAACGCGTGCCCGGTTCGTAGACGATCGGCTGCTTTAAGAATTCGCCGATCCAATCGTCGTTGAGCATCGGGTTGCGTTCCATACCGGTTGACATCATCAGCAGATGGCGGACGGTGAGGCGGTCGAGCTTTTCGCTGTGGGGCGCGTTGTATGCGGCCATCTCGTCGGCGAAGAGATCGACGATCTTCTCCTCAAGATCCAGCTTTCCCTGCGTGCAGAGAATTCCGATCGCGGTTGCGGTAAAGCTCTTGCCGAGGGAATGATTGCTGTGAACGAGCTCGGGCGCGTAGGGCTTCCACCAGCATTCGGTGAACACCTTTCCGCCGCGTGCGGCCATAAATCCGTGGATCTCGGCGTGATCGTGCATCAGCGCTTCGATGCACTTTTTGACCTGCCGGCTCGAAATCCCGGCCTGTTCCGGGGATATGCGTTCGAATTCTTTTTTCATAGCGGTTATCTCCCTGTAGGTTTTGTATGATTTTATTCTAATCTTTATAAAAACAAATGTCAACAATTCGCGGGTATTATGCAGATTTACCAAACAGAGCTAAAAAAGAGCCGCCTGTTACGGCGGCGGTTCATGATTCGCGGGTTTCTCCGAAAAGCGCCTCCCGGAAGGCGTCCTCGAGCATTTTTTGCGTAACGCGCGCGTTCGCGGGACTCGTGCTCGGAAGCATCACCGTTTTGAGCTTCGTATCCGCTTCACAGAGTTTCTGATAAAGCTTCGTTGCCGTTGTCCCAACGGTAAAGACCTTTTCGATTTGCGTTTTTGAAATCAGCGCGGCGAGATCGTTCGGGACCGCGCAGCGGATCGAGCTGTCGGAAGAGCCGCGGATCTCGCAGGAAGCGATCACGTCCCAGAGCGCGATCCGGTGAGAAAGGAGCATCGTTTTCTTTTCTTCCACCGTGTCAGGCGTCTCTTCCCCCAATACGGCCGCCAGAGTCCGCCAGAAACGGTTTTGCGGGTGGCCGTAGAAAAAGTTCGCCTCGCGGGATTTTCGCGACGGAAGCGAGCCGAGGATCAAAATACGGCTGTCCGGCGCGAAGACCGGGTCGATCTGATGCAGGATCGTTTCGTATTCCATCGCCGCTTCTCCCCTTTTCGCAAATTCTGATTCTACCATAGCATTTTCGGGAGAAAATGTCGAGTTAAAATTTACTTTTCCGGAAAAACGTGGTAGAATCAAACTAACGATTCAAGGGAGTGAAGACGATGCTCATCATCCGGAAAGTACTCGACCGCGCGCTGCAGAAAGATCTCTGCGAAAGCTGCGGCGTTCAATACCTCGAAAACGCGATGGCCTACTACGCCGTAGAATCCGACGATCCAAACGGAACGAACGGAAAAAGGCTTGCGCTCCTGCAGTTTACGATCGGCCCCGGCGGTGCGAAATTTGAAAACGTCACTGCTTTTCCGGGCGTCAACGATCCGGAGGCAATGATCCTGATTTCGCGCACGGCGATGGAATTCCTCAACGCTGCGTGCAGAATCGAGCATCTGCGGATCGAAAAAGGCGCAGCCGAGGAGATCCTCATCAAGACGCTCGGCTTCAAAAAGCGTGAAGGACTCGACGTATACGATATCAATCTCGAAGAATTCTACCGCTCACCCTGCGACTATCTTGCGGAAAACCGCGAGCGCTGAACGATTGAAACCGAATGAAGGGTCTTCTTCGATACAAAAAACATGTTGAAAAGACAAGGGCTTCCGGCGGTTTTACTCCGTCGGAAGCCCTCTTTTTCTGCCCGTTTTCGGGCTTTCAGTGATCTTGACCGTGAGAATCCGATCCGGTCCGAATTCTCGGCTGAGCCCGCCCGATGAAAATCAAAAGCTCAGTCTTCATCGAACAGTTCATCGTACAGCATCATCTCCTCGATGCTGTACGGACGATTCTTCCATTCCTTTTTCATTTCCTTATAAGTCTCGCCGTCCACCTCGATGATGCGCGTCTCCAGAACGGTTTTTCGGATCCCGAAGAGACCCCGCTTTTCGACAGGGACCTGAATCTTCACCTTGTGTTTCATTTGACGATCCTCTTTCATGTTTTTTATAGGAAGTTTGCAAAACGGAAGAACCGCTGCAGATCCGATCAGGCAGCGCTTTTTCTGCGGCCTTTATTTTTTCGCAAGACGCAGTACGTTGACGGAAAGCGGCGCCGCTTTGAAGATAAATTCACCGGAGGCACCCTTAGCTTCGAAGCGTTCGTCTTTTACGTTTTCCGGACATTCGAGCGAGTTTTCCGCGTCGGCGGCGCCGGTCATGCGCGAGACCGTATACGCGCTTTCCACCTCGCAGTCGAGGCTGATCTCAACGCAGTCCTCTTTTTCCGCAAAGTTGACGATCTTTACGAGGACCTCGTTTTCCGTATCCGTTGCAACCGAGCACATCGAAGGATAATTCGGCAGCTCGCAGGAGACGATCTCGTTCCCGTTGACCGAGCAGCTCAGGCGGTCGTTCTTCACCTCGCAGCGTACGCGTACGAATTCGCCGAGCGGCAGATCGACCTTCACTTTTTCCGTAAGCGGCTTTATGCGCACCGTTCCGCGGACGATCTGAGCGAAGCCGTCCTTGAGGACGAAACGGATCGGCTCGAGATTGAAGAGCATCCATTCGCCCCGCGGATTCGGATTCATCCGGTCGTAGAAGCTCAGAGGCTTGGGCGCGCAGAGAACGCCGCAGCCGATCTCCCTGCCCGCTTCTGAGAAAAGCTCCGCTTCGAAAACACCGTCGTGGGCGTTGACGTCGTCGCCGAGGGCAACGAAAGCGCCGGTCGGGATTCTTCTTCCGGCGAATTCTCCGTTCGGATTTTCTATGGCGGTATATTCTTCCCCGTTTTCAACGGTTTTTCCAAGCAGATCGCGGCTCGGCAAAACCGGTTTTCCGTTGAACGACGCATTTTTGAAGCGGACGCCGAAATCGCCCGAAATCATCGGCAGGCCGTGGAGCGCGCGATAGATTTTTTCGCACGATTCTTCGTGTTCCACAACGAAATCGCCGCGTGCTTCGGAGAAGAGCTTGAAATCGTAGTAGGTCGGGATCGTATAGGAACGGAGATTGTCGAAAATCAGAAGGTTCGGGTACCAGGAATAGAAATTGACATTCTCAAAGAGCGGCGCGTAAGCGCAGAGCTTTACGGCGTCCTGATTGCGTTCGAAGCCGACCATGAACATCGCCTCGGCGACCGCCGCGCGCAGCTGGCCTTCGTAGGTCTGATTGACGGCAAATTCTCCGACGAAGACGTTCGGCTCCGAGCGGTCGTAGGAATCGTAGAGCCCTACGTTCTCGGCAAAGAACTCCGGCATGTTGTAGTAATGATCGTCTGCGATATCGGCGATCAGCTTTTCACCGCGGCCGCGGTCGTTCGCGATAATTTTGAGGTCCGGATATTTTTCAAGGACCGCTTCGCGGAAGATTTTATAACGTTTTTCGTATTCCGGGCCGCTGTTTTCGTTGCCGATCTCGAGATAGGAGAGCACGAACGGCGCTTCGTGGCCCATCTTCGCGCGCAGGGAGCCCCATTTCGAATCGGCCGGTCCCAGGGCGTATTCGAGCGCCGCGAGGACGTCTTCGAGCATTTCGCGCGTCTCTTCCTCGTTGAAATAATAAGGTCCTCTTCCCTGGCAGGTCATACCGACGTTGCAGACGTAGAACGCCTTCATCCCGAGATCCTCGCAGAGCTGGAGGTACTCGTGGAATCCGAGGCCGTTGGTCGTCCGGTAATGCCAGAGGAGCCAGTGGCTCGGGCGCTCCCATACCGGACCGACGACATTTTTGAAGTACATCGCCGTCTCCTTCGTAAAGCCTTCTACGATACAACCGCCCGGGAAGCGCAGAAACGCGGGATGCATTGCCTGCAGCTTTTCGCAGAGATCGCTGCGCAGTCCATGACCCATAAACGTTTTTTCCGGCATCAGCGAGGTAAATCCGAATCGGACTTTACCGCCGTTTTCACAGCGGATCACGAGCTTCGCGCTGCCGCTCGTTTTCTTCGGGACCAGCCGGAGATCACAGCGCGAATAACCGCCCGCCTCGGCGCGAACTGTCCCTTCGCAGAGGGTATCTTCGCCGTCTTCGATCGAAACATTCAGCGTCGTTTCATCTTCCGCCTTGATAAACGCATAGAAGAGCGCCGCTTCGCCTTCTTTTGCGGGAACGCCGCAGAAGCCGGTGTTGTAAATCAGGCCGCCCGGCGCAAACGCCACGCACAGAGAGACTTCCCGGTGCTCGTTGAGCGTATCCTCCCGGTCAAGCTCCATTTCGGCATTTTCGGCGTACCAGGCGGGAACCGGCGTCGGCGCGGGTTGATTGCGGCGCAGCCAATCGTGCATGCCTTCGCCGTTATTGAATTCGTCGATCCAGCCGGTCGGCGAAACGAAGGTTTTGCCGCCGTCGTTCGTGACGCAGCCGGCCGGGAGAATAGAATCCTCGAAGGAACGGTTGCGCAGCATTTCGGGATAAAGTCCGCCGTCGCCGGCACGGCTGATATCCTCAAAAAACAGCCCGTAAAGATCGGGTGCGGTCGGGAATCGTTTTTCATTCGTTTTGATTCGGATTCTGCTCATAGAAGCCCCTCCTGAGGTCTTTTTTTCTATTCTAACACAGATTTTTCAAAATTGGAATGACTGCAGAAAAAAAGAGACGGATATTTCCGTCTCTTTTCCTTTTTTCACAAGCAAAACGCAAAGCGCTTTATCCTCTGCGCGGCGTTTCTTATTCCGAGCGCAGCGCCGCGACCGGATCGCTGTTCGCCGCCTTGCGCGAAGGAATGAGCCCGCCGATCAAAGTCAGGAAGATGCTCAGCAGGATCAGAATGAACGCACTTTGCGGCGGCAGGATCGCGTTGATGCCGGTCTCCCCGGTGAGCGAATGGATCAGATAATTCGCGGGAATCAGCAGCAGCAGCGTGATCGCGATTCCGAAAATCCCCGCGAGCGCGCCGATGATGATCGTTTCCGCGTTGAATACGTTGGAGACGTTGCGCTTCGAGGCCCCGATCGCGCGCAGGATGCCGATTTCTTTTTTCCGCTCCAGAACGCTGATATACGTTATAACGCCGATCATTACCGAAGAAACGACGAGTGAAATTGCAACAAACGCGATCAGAATTCCGCTGATCGCATCGATGATCTGAGTCACCGAGCTCATCAGGGTATCCACGATATCCGTATAGATGATCACCTGATCCTCACGACCCGCGATGCGCGCGGCCTCGTTGTATCGATCGAGCGAATCCTTGATCGCGCTTTTGGCGTTGAAATCGATCGGGTAGATCACGATCGAATACGGATCCTCCGTTTCGGCATACCCGAGACGGTTCAGAACGGTTTCAAGCGTTGCGTTCGTATCGCCGGACAAAAGCGAATTGAACAGATCCCGCATTTCGCTCGGCGTCATCGAGAGGCTGAATACGTTCGAGAGATCCTCCGGGGTAAAGCGGAACGCTTCTTCCAGAGAGGCCTGCAGCTGCGCGGCCGCTTCGCTCATCGTGCTCTGCAGCGAAGCGCTGATCTGCCTCCCGGCGGACTGCATCGCGCCGGATAGCATCGAGGAAAGCCGGCTCTCGATCGAAGCGGAAAACTCCCCGGTCATTTCGGTGACTCTCTCTTCCAGCGCGGAGGTATCAATCGTTTCGAGAACCGCGCCGGAAATCCGCTCTTTTGCCTCGGGAGTATTGAGATATTCCGAGAACGAGCTGCCGAGATACTGCGGATCCGGAAGACCGTTCTCCTGCGCGTAGCCCTGATAGCCCGTATACAGCGCGGATACGATCTCCTGCACCTGCGCATCGCTCAGCTGCGCCGCGGCGAGCCGGGCGCGGATCCCTTCGGTTACGCCGGAGAGCGTTGCGGAAACCGCGGGACTCGCAAGATAATCGTTCATATATGCGGAAAGATCCGTATCTTCACTGATCCCCCGCTCCTGTGCGTACGCGGCGAATCCGCCCGTTACTTCTTCGATCGACGCGGTCATTTCGTCCAGCGTCATCAGACCTTCGCCGTTTT
>CACZON010000171.1 GCA_902782805.1 Oscillospiraceae bacterium | reverse complement strand
TCGATTCGATCGGCGGCAGATCGTATTTTATCACCAACAATTCCACGAAAAGCACCGCCGATTACGTTCTCAAATTCCGCCGCTGGGGCTACGAGATCCCGGAAAGCCGGTTCGTAACGGCCGGCAGCGCGGCGATCTCGTTTTTGAAAGAGCGTTATGCGGGAAAGAAGATCTTTCTTCTGGCGACGCGCTCCTTTTCGCTTGAAGCGGAAAAAAACGGGCTGCGGATCACCGATCGCTGCGAAGCGGACACTGCCTGCGCGATGATCGCCTACGACAGCGAGTTTACCTACGAAAAAGCGCAAAGGCTCTGCGAGCTGCTTTTTTCAAATCCGCAGCTTCCGCTGTACGCAACGAATCCCGATCTGCGCTGCCCGATGCCCTTCGGCTTTGTTCCGGATTGCGGAGCGATCTGCGGGATGATCGAAGCGGCAACGGGGCGAAAGCCGGAATATATCGGCAAGCCCAACCGGATTTTGGTGGACCTCTGCCTGGAAGACTGCGATTTTACGCCCGAAGAGACGGTCGTTGTAGGCGACCGTCTCTATACCGACATCGCCTGTGGGATCAACGCCGGCGTCGAGACCTGCTGCCTCTTTACCGGCGAGGCGCAGCCGGAAGACCTTGCGGATACGCAATTCCCGCCGACCTGGTCCTTTGAGACGCCGAAGGCGTTTCTGGAAGCGATCCAAAAGGAAGCCAGAACGTAAAAAAGCAGATGCAAACGCACCTGCTTCGTTCTGATTCAACCGTTTTTATCGATTCAGCGCGGCGGAGAAGATTTTTCTTTTGCAGCAGCGCCGTTCCGTGCGCCGGTATTTCGCATTTCCGGCAATTTGCGGCGGCGGGGAAGCTTGCTCTCCCGCAGGCAGTCCCTTTCCGTGCGCTACCGCTTTTCCGGCAATTTCAAATGGAGGGGGAAGTTTGCTCTTTGGCAAGCAGTTTCTTTCCGTGCGCTCTGTTTTTCGCTTTTTTCAATTTGGGTGGGGAGGTTGCTCTCCCGTAAGTACCTCCATTCCGTGCGCTGCGCTTCCTCCTTACACCGCAGAACCATGCGTGTAAAAGGCTTCAGCCTCGTCGATGATCGATTCGATCGCGTCGGCGTATTCCGGCCGGCGCTGATGCAGCAGCTCGCGCGAGAGCTCCGGCGCGTTTTTAACGCCTTCCTCGCCGTAGACGTTTTCGCCGCGCGCGAGGCGTTCGATCGCGTTTTCGGCGCGCAGCAGAGAAGAATCGATCTGCGGGCGGTAGGTTTTCGAATCGAGCGAGAAGAATTCTTTCGGATTCGAAGAATTGGCGCTGTAGAGGCTGCGGAAGACCTTATAGATTCCGAGCTTCAGATAAGCGCCGATTTCCCCGCTCAGATCCTTTGAGGAAAACCGCTCGCCGAATCGCAGTACGGTAAGGACGCCGCGCAGGATTTTTGTTTCCTCGGCGGTGTAGCGTTCGCCGCGCCGCGTGGATCTCTCTCTCGAGGGATCGGCCGTTTCGCGCAAGCTCGTTTTACCGAGCAGGTAGTCGCAGGAAACGCCGTAGTAGTCCGCAATCTTCACAAGAAATTCGAGGCCGCATTCACGGATCCCTTTTTCGTAATGGGAAAGCAGCGCCTGAGAGATCTCGAGATCCTTTGCGGCCTGTTTTTGGCTGATTTTTTTCTCCTTGCGCAGCAGGGTGATCATTCTCGGAAAATAATTATTCATAAAGACGACTCCCGATCATTACGTTTTGTATATTATACCATAAGTAATACTGCTTGTAAATCGCAAGATATAGAGCCCTTTGGAGGAACAGGAGCAAAATATGAAATCGTACGTCATTCATCTGATTCGCCACGGCCTGAGCGAAGGCAATTTAAAAGGGCAGTATATCGGCTCAACGGATTCTCCGCTTTCAGAGCAGGGCGCAAAGGAGATCCGCAGGCTCAAAAAGAGCGGCCGCTATCCGGCGGCGCAGCGCTATTATTCGAGCCCGCTCTCCCGCTGCACGCAGACGCTCTCGATCCTCTATCCGAAGGCGCAGCCGATCCTGATCGACGGCTTTTCCGAGAGCAGCTTCGGCGATTGGGAGGGAAAGACCGCGAAGGAGCTTTCCGGAGATCCGGTTTTTCAGAAATGGATGCGCGGCGAAACGGGGGAGATCCCCGGCGGCGAAAACGGCGGCCATTTTATGGCGCGCGTCTGCGCGGCGTTTGAAGCGCTCGTGGAGGACATGATGAAGGAGGGCGCGACTTCGGCGGTGATCGTAACGCACGGCGGCGTGATTATGACGATCCTCTCCGCCTACGGACTGCCGCGCGCGAAATTCTACGATTGGATGTGCGATAACGGCTGCGGCTATTCGATGCGGATCACGCCGGGTCTCTGGATGCGCTCGCAGGTTGCGGAAGTATACGGGAAACTGCCGGACGGAAGCGAAAGCAGCGCCGCGGTTGACGAGGCGCGCCGGGCGGCTGACCTGCTCTGGGGAGAAAAAGAAGAAAAATCGGAATGATTTTTCCAAAAAAAGATGGATTTCTTCCAAAAAACGTGCTATGATAAGGACGCGGTTCTGAAAGAAACCGAAAAAACATCCGCCCGTGGCGAAGCTGGATATCGCAGCAGATTCCGATTCTGAAGGACGGGGGTTCAAATCCCTTCGGGCGGGCCAGAAAAAAG
>CACZON010000170.1 GCA_902782805.1 Oscillospiraceae bacterium | reverse complement strand
GTACTCGTTTTCCGGCGGTTTGTCAATACGCAGCAGCAAAAAAACACCCGGATCGTTCCGGGTGCTTCGACGCCTCATGCGGTCATGGCAAAGCCGCGCCGCAAAGGCGTTTTTGAGCTTTAACCTGATTCTTTCCGCGGATTCCTGCTGTTTCATTGACCAAGCGGATAACAAAAGCCGAAGGGAGGCGCTTTTTTGCAAAGCGCCTCCCTTTAAACTCTTTTTCGTTTGGATGCTCGTTATTTTCCCGCGAGCGCCTTTTCGAAAACGATCCCCAGCCGCCGGATGCCTTCGACGATGCGGTCGTCCGTCATCGTGGAATAATTGAGGCGCAGCGCGCTGCAGGGCTTGCTGATGTCCGCCATAAACGTGCTTCCGGGAACGAAAACGACTTTTTCCTTAATCGCTTCTTTCGAGAGCGCAAGCGTATCGAGCCCGTGGCCGAGCTCGCACCAGATGAAAAGCCCGCCGCCCGGACGCGTAAAGGAAATATCCTTCGGGAAGTACCGCTCCATCGCCGCGAGCATGGTGCTGCATTTATGGGCATAGTTCGCACGCATTTTAACGATCAGTTCGTCGATATCGTATTCTCTGAGGAATTCCGCTGCAAGGATCTGCGGCAGCATCGCGGTGTGGACGTCCGCGCACTGCTTTGCGACAACGACCTTCTGGACGATCTCTTTCGGCGCGCAGAAGAATCCGAGCCGCAATCCGGGCGCAAGGATTTTCGAGAAAGATCCGCTGTAAAGAACGATCCCATCCTCATCGAACGATTTGATCGTCGGCGTTTTGATCCCGTCGAAGGCAAGCTCTCCGTAGGGGTTGTCCTCGAGAATGAGGACGCCGTGTTTTTTCGCCGTCTCGTAAAGGCGGCGGCGTTTTTCGAGGCTCATCGTAACGCCCATCGGATTCTGGAACGTCGGGATCGTATAGATCATCTTGACGTTTTTGTTTTCCGCGAGCACCTTGTCGAGAAGATCGATGTTCATGCCGTCTTCCTCAACGGGAACCCCCAGCAGCTTTGCGCCGTAGGAACGGAACGCATTCGTCGCGCCGATAAAGCTCGGCTCTTCGATCACGACCGCGTCGCCTTCGTTAACGAGCACTTTCGTGGCGAGTTCGATGCCCTGCTGTCCGCCGGAAACGATGATCAGATCGTCGCCTTCGCGGCCGATCTTTTCCTTTTCGGCAAGGCGCGCCCTGACTGCTTCGCGCAGAACGGGATACCCCTCGGTAATGCCGTACTGCAGCGCCAGGACGGGCTGCTCCCGCAAAATGCGTTCCGCGATTTTCGAGAGCTCTTCGTTGGGGAACAGCTCCGGCGCGGGGTTGCCTCCCGCGAGAGAGATCACCTCGGGGTCGGCGGCGTACTTGAAAATTTCGCGGATCGCAGAACCCTGGAGATCGCGCATTCGGTTTGAAATCTTATCATTATACATAGCGGAATCTTCCTTTCAGATTCGGTAAATATCCGTTGGCGGAATCGTATTGAAGCCGTGCGCCTCGAGGAGCGCTTCGGCCTTTTGCGCGTCGTCCATCGCAACCGCAACCACCCGGGTCACGGCAACGGTGACGCCCGCTTCGATCAGGACTTTCCTCGCGCGTTCCGGCTGGTCCGCCAGCCGGCGCAGGGCTCCGAAGCGCCTCGAGCTCCTCCCGGGGAGAAACGCCGCGCTTTTTTCCCTCTGCATTTCGATCGGGTCCTTTTCCGGCCGTCCGAAAAAGCCGGTCGTATCCGGCCTTTGAATGCAGGCCTGCGTCCCGCGGCTTATGCGAAATGATAGCCGAGGTCGAACGCTTTGAGATTCATTTCGAGGTAATTCTTCGGTACCGTCTCGCGAACGGTTTCGAGCCATACCTCGTAGGGGATCGCGGTATTTTTCGCCATTACGCCGATCAATACGACGTTGACCGTCCGGATGCTCCCCGCCTCCTGCGCAAGACGCAGCGCGTCGAGCGCGGTAACGTCGGCTTTCGCGGAAAGCTCTTCGATGATCCCGCCGGGATACTTCATCGCACCGGTAATCACGGGCATCGGATCGATTTTCTGAGTATTGACGATCATCTTGCCGCCCTTTTTAAGCCAGGGCAGCGCACGGTAGCCTTCGAGCTGTTCGAAAGCGAGGATGATATCCGCTTCACCCCGGTCGATAATCGGGGAATAGACCTCGGAGCCGTATTTGACGTAGGTGATGACGCTGCCGCCGCGCTGGCTCATGCCGTGGACTTCCGAAACCTTAACGTCGTAGCCCGCGCGGATCGCAACGCTGCCGAGGATGCGGCTCGCGAGCAGTGTTCCCTGCCCGCCGACGCCGACGATCATAATATTCGTGGTACGCATTCGAATTCCCCCTTTACCCTATCTTCTCGATCGCGCCGAACGGGCAGACGCCGGTACAGAGTCCGCAGCCGTTGCACTGCGTACGGTCGATGGAAACGACGCCCGCGTCGCTGACGCTGATCGCAGGACAGCCGAGCTTCATGCAGCGTTTGCACTTGCGGCATTTTTCCTCGTCGACTTTGCAGAATCCGGTATAACGGACCGATTTGAGCAGCGCGCAGGGGCGCTGGGCGATGATGACGGAAACTTCGTCGCGCGCGATCTCCGTTTTGACGACCTGTTCGAAGTTCTGAACATCGAACGGATCGGCAACCGTGACGAAATCGACGCCGAGCGCGTGGCAGAGCGCGATCAGATCGAGCTGCTTCGTCGCCTCGCCGCGGATCGTTTTGCCCGTTGCGGGGTTATCCTGATGGCCGGTCATGCCGGTGATCGAATTATCGAGGATGATGATCGTATTGCTTCCTTTGTTATAGACGATATCGGACAGACCGGTGATTCCGGAATGGATAAAGGTCGAGTCGCCGATCACGGAAACGAGCTTTTTGTTGAATTCCTTCCCGCGGACTTTCGCCATGCCGTGGGCGGCGCCGATCGAAGCGCCCATGCAGATCGTCGTATCAACGGTGCTCAGGGGCGCGACCGCGCCGAGCGTATAGCAGCCGATATCGCCGCTGACGGTAAGTCCGAGCTTCGAGAGAACGTAGAACGTCGCGCGGTGCGGGCAGCCGGGACAAAGCACCGGCGGGCGCGCCGGAAGGGGCTGTTCGGGCGCAATGCTTTCGGATTTGTTCTCGCCGAAAACCGCTTCGGCAATCATCGAAGGCGTATATTCGCCGAGGAGCGTAAACGCTTCCTTCCCAATCACTTCCAGGCCGAGCGCGCGGCAGAATTCTTCGATAAACGGATCGAGCTCCTCGATCACGAAGACCCGTTCGCATTTTGCGGCAAACTCGCGGATCGCTTTTTCCGGAAGCGGATAAACCATCCCGAGCTTCAGATAATTGACGCGGTCGCGAAGCGCTTCCTTCGCATATTCATAGGAGATGCCCGCCGTAATGACACCGATCGCGCTGCCGTTGTCCTCAACGCGGTTGAAGGGCGCCGTTTCCGCGTACTGCGAAAGCTTCTTCGAGCGCTCCTCCACGAAAACGTGGCGGCCGATCGCCATTGCAGGCATCATGACGTTCTTCGGGATATTGCGTTCGTAATCGCGCAGCGGAACTTCCCTGCGTTCGCCGATTTCAACAAGGCTCTGCGAATGGGAAACGCGGGTGGAAAGGCGCAGGAAAACCGGCGTGTCGAACTGTTCGCTCAAATCGAACGCGAGGCGCGTGAATTCCTTGCACTCTTCGGAATCCGCCGGCTCGAGCATCGGGATCTTCGCCGCTTTCGCGTAATGGCGGGAATCCTGTTCGTTCTGGG
>CACZON010000169.1 GCA_902782805.1 Oscillospiraceae bacterium | reverse complement strand
ATGTGGAACCTCGTTAAGATCGAGGGAGACTGGTATCATCTCGATATCACCGGATGCGACGGCGAGACGCTCGTCGGCTACCAGTATTTCAACGTAACGGACGAACAGATCGAGAAGAGCCACGAAATCGCGCATAGCTACAGCGAAGAGGAAAACAATTACTACGGCAATTTCGTACTGCCCAGCTGCGAAAGCGACGCGCTCCAGTATTACCGGATCGAAGGCTATAAGCTCGAAACCCTGGAGGCCTCGAAGCAGGCAGGTTTTTCGGAGGCGATCGTTTCCGCGGTTAAATCGGGCAGCGACAGCGTCAATATCTACGTGGATCCCTCGCTCGATTTTGCGGAGGCGATCAACCGCCTCTTTTATCAGCAGCCGTTCCTTTTCAGCCGGAGTCTGCGCAATGCGGAAAAAGAGGTTTCCTACAACTTCGATAAAGGCAATACGATATTTTTGAACGACGAAACCACCCGCGGGATCACCGTAAAGCTGTTCTGAGCATCCCTGCGGATCCGGCAGAACGCGGCCGGCGCGGTAAAATTTCAAAAAAGGCTTAACATTCGGCCGTATTATGGTGTAATAGATCGTAATGCACCGCAAAAACCAATCTGGCGCCCTGCGGCGCCGAAAAGGAGAATCATTTTGAACAAGAAAAGAAATTCGCAAAAAACGGGCGGCAGCAAGACGAACCGAATCGTAATGACCGTTACGGCCGTCGTTACCGTTGCGATTATCGTTGCGATCGCCATTCTGATCAAAGGCGTGCTTTTCCCCTCGAACGGGGAGAAGATCCCGATCAACAATATCATCCCGCGGGGCGAATCCTCCGGCGAGACCTCGATCCTCACGCCCTCAAAGCTTCCGGATGCTTCGGAATCCTCCGATGAAGAGAGCACGGAGATCTCGTTTGACCTCGACAGTTCGGAAGTTGAATCCAGCGAGCCGGAGCCGGTTGTGATCGATCCGCTCGTCTTCAATGCGCCGAATCCGGTCGATCCCGGCGGGAACGGCCGTATGAGCGGCGGGCTCTTCATCTGGAACGGTTCGTATTTTGAAACCTTCTTCGGCGGAGAATCCGCGGCGGAGTATTACGGCGAAACGGTCAACCGCGCCGCGCAATTGCTCGGAAACGGCGTCAACGTCTATTCGGCGATCATCCCAAGCCATATCGAAATGTCGGTTCCCGCAAGATTGCAGCGTACGGATGAGGGCGTCAATACGCTCTCGCAGATGGATTATATCAAGGCCGCCTACGAAGCGATGGACGACCAGCATACGATCCCGGTCAACCTCTATAACAAGCTCTCGGAGCACTGCAACGAATACGTCTATTTCCATTCCGATCACCATTGGACCGGCCTCGGCGCCTACTACGCCTACGCCGCGTTTGCAGAGGCCGCGGGTCTTCCGGTGCTTCAGCTTTCCGACTGCGAAGAAGTGGTCGTGGATGATTACGCCGGTTCGCTGACGCCCTATACCAGCGCCGCGCACGATCCCGATCAGGTCCATTTCTGGAAGCTTCCCTATGAGACGCCTACGGACGTCTATATGGCGGGCGGCGGCTCCTACGAGATGGAATCCTGCATCAACGAAAGCCTCGCCGACGGCTTCCCCTACGGCGTGTTCCTCTCCGGCGATCAGCCGCTCGAGGTGATCCACAGCGAGAGCCCGATGGGCGAGGGGAAGAAGATCCTGATCGTTCACGAAAGCTACGGCAACCCCTTCGTTCCCTTTATGACCTACAATTACAGCGAGGTCTACTCGATCGATTTCCGTTATTGGAGCGGCGGTCTGAGCTCGTTCTGCGAAGAGCACGGGATCGACAACGTCCTTTTCCTCAACGGCGTTATGAGCTCCGCCGGCCAGGCCGACGATATCCGCTCGCTGCTGTATTATTAAGCGAAACGAATCATAAAAAGCGCTTCTGAAAGAAGAATCAGAGGCGCTTTTTTAGCTATTTGTGGGGGCTTCACTTAGTGTATTGATTTTAGTGTATTGATTTGATAAAAGTAACCTCAATCGTCAAACGCATTTTCTTTTAAGCCGAAGCCAGAGTTTTCGAGCCGAACTTTAGCTTCTTCGATCTTAGCTCTTGTCGCTTCATAATCATCGATTGCCAGCTCGGATACATGGACGTAATTGACCAGATCTTTGT
>CACZON010000168.1 GCA_902782805.1 Oscillospiraceae bacterium | reverse complement strand
GATTTGAGGATCGCAAAGTCGGCTTTTTCCTTCCTGGCGAGCGCGAGCGCTTTCTGCGCACCTCGGCGGTAGGCCTTTGTAACGTCGCGCCCGTCGCGCGTGAAGACGCCCTGTTTTGTAATCTCCGCGGGCACCCTCGGGGTCGGCAGGCCGCCCGCTTCTTCCGGGCAGAAGGGGATCAGCTCGCACTTCCCGCGCAGCGCATCGATCTGCGGATACGTTTTGCTTCGGCCGTCGTAGCGGCAGGCCGCGCCCAGAAGGCAGGCGCTTACCAGGATTTTCTTCATCGTTTCTCTCCGTTTCAAAAGGAAATTTCGGAAAAAGGTCTAATTAGTATTTGCAGGGCCTCTTTTGAAGTGCTATACTGAATTCAGAGGACCGATCAAAAGTTCGAAAGGTGAGGCGTATGCAGAAGCTCAACGAAAAGCAGGAGAAAATCTACCGCTATCTGCGCGAGTCCGCGCAGTCCGGGATCGTACCGACCGTGCGCGAAATCTGCGCCGCAACCGGGATCCGTTCCACCTCAACCGTTCACGCGCACCTCAAGGCGCTTGAAGAGCTCGGTTATATCGACCGCAAAGGCGGCCTGAAACGATACATTCAGTTAAGCGGCACCCCGAAAACCGCCCAGGTGCCGATCCTCGGCAAAATCACCGCCGGTCAGCCGATCCTCGCGATCGAGGAGATCGAGGGAAGCATCCCCTTCGGCGCGGACGACGCCCGCCCGGAGGATCTCTTCGCGCTGCACGTTTCCGGCAGCAGCATGATCGGCGCCGGGATCCTCGACGGCGACTATATCGTGGCCGAGCGGGATCTGCCGGTTGAAAACGGCGATATCGTCGTTGCCCTGCTCGACGACGAAGCAACGGTCAAGCGCTTTTTCCGCGAAGAAGACGGCAGGATCCGCCTTCAGCCGGAAAACCCGGCCTACGAGCCGATCCTGCGCGAAGACGTTCAGATACTCGGTAAGGTGCGCGCGATCATTCGTTACTACTGATCAGGATCGCCCGCGCGGGAGCGCCCTCCACGCCCTCGATTTTCAGCGGCAGTACCGTTAAATAGTAGTTCCCGTCCGCAACCTCGGTAAGATCGAGCCCCTCCAGGATCACCAGATCCCGCTGCAGAAGCTCGATATGCGCGCGCGCCGCCTCGTTGGGCGGAGCGATCGACTGCGCGTCCGTCCCTACCAGGTTGATCCCGGCGTCCGCAAGCGCAAACGCCGCCGAGGCGGAAAGGAATGCTTTTCCGCCGCCCTTGAAAAGGACGTTTTCCGCGCAGTAAGGCAAAATCTGATCCATATGTTCCCCGGTCAAAATTCCGCTCGCGGAAATGACGGTGCATTTGCCCATCAGCCGCTCGAGCGGAATTTCTTCTGTTGTGGCGCCGCCGTCGATAAAATGGAGCGGCGCGTCGATATGGGTCGCGTTGTGGCAGCAGGCAAACAGCGTCGTGAGGTTATAAAGCGAGCCGTCCACCCCGATCGTCTTAACGCGTTCGAGCTTCGGCGCGGGGTCTCCGGGATAAACCTCGGCGCTCTGCAGCGAGCGGGAAATATCATAAATCTTCATTGTACTTCCTCCCTTGAAAAAACCGAAGCGATTCGAGGCAGCGCCGAACGGATCAGCGCGCCGTACCGCTTTGCGGATTCCGTAACGAACTGCGGGTAATCGACCTTCGCCAAGTCGTCGGCGTTATCGGAGATCGACCGCAGAACCAGAAACGGGACGTTCATCAGATAACAGGTGTGCCCCACGCTTCCGCCTTCCATCTCGCAGGCCTTCGCCGAAAACCGCTCGGCGAGTTTCTGCGCCTGCTTTGCACTCGAAACGAAGAGATCGCCCGTTGCGATCACGCCGCGGTGAACGCGGATTCCGAGCAGCTCTGCTGTTTCGGCAAATACCGAAAGCAGCCGCGGATCCGATTTTATGTAAACTAAATCGAGCCCGGAAAGATACCCCTGCGGATCTCCGATCGCCGTGGTGTTCATATCGTGTTCCACGACCTGCTCGGACAAAACGAGGTCGCCGATCCGGATCTCTCTGCCGATCCCGCCCGCGACGCCGAGATTGACGACCGCGTCCGGCTCAAATTTCAGCAGCAGCGTCTGCGTGCAGACCGCGGCGGCAACCTTGCCGATCCCGCACTGCACCAGAACGCAGTCGACCCCGCTGATTTTTCCGAGATAAAAGACGAATCTTCCGATCTGCTCCTGCGTTTTTTCCTCCATCGCCGAAAGCAGCGCTTCGATTTCCGCCGCCATCGCGCCGATCAATCCGATCCGCATGGAAACCGCCTCCTTTTTTCTTTTCTCAATCATAGCAAAATTTGAGAGAAAAATCAATTTTCTGCCGAAAATAATTGCACGCAACTCAAAAACATGTTATGCTTTTTTCGGTGATGAACATGAAACACGTTTTTATAATCAATCCCGAAGCCGGAAAGTCCGGCGGCGCAAGAGCGCTGATCCCCGCGATCGAAAAAGCCGCGGCAGACTTCCCGGAAAAAGAAATACAAATCTACGAAACGAAGGCCCCGCTCGACGCGATCCGCTACGCCCGCGAGACCGCGCTCGCCGAAGAAGGCGAGATCCGCTTCTACGCCTGCGGAGGCGACGGAACGCTCGGAGAGGTGGTCAACGGCATCAACGGCCTGAAAAACGCCTCGGTCGGCTGCGTGCCGGTCGGCTCCGGCAACGATTTCGTCCGCAATTTTACCGGGCCGGAAAGCAGCTTTCTGAATATCGAAAGCCAGGTGTTCGGCGAAGAAGCCTCGATCGACCTGATCGCCTGGAACGATTCGGTCTGCATCAATATGCTCAACATCGGCTTCGACTGCGACGTCGTGGCCGAAGCGGAGCGGCTCAAGAAAAAGAAGTTTTTCCGCGGCTTTACGGCCTACCTCGGCGGCGTTTTCGTCGCGCTTTCCAAAAAATACGGTTTTCCCCTCTCCGCGACCTTTGACGGTGTGAAGAAAACCGAAGGCGAAATGCTCCTGCTCGCCGTTG
>CACZON010000167.1 GCA_902782805.1 Oscillospiraceae bacterium | reverse complement strand
TAAACGACCGTGAGGGGTTTACGATGACATTAACGCAAAGAAAAATGAAAATTCTGGCGGCGATTGTAAACTCGTATATCGAGACCTGTGAACCGGTCGGTTCCAAGCTGATCGCCGCGAATATGGGCGTTTCCTCCGCAACGGTCCGCAATGAGATGGCAGAGCTTTCCGAGATGGGATATCTCGATCAGCCGCATACTTCGGCGGGCAGAGTTCCCTCGGAGCGCGGCTACCGCTTCTATCTCGACCACCTGATGGAGCCTTACGATCTGAGCTTTGCCGAACGCCAGGTCCTCGATTCCGCGCTGCATGCGCACTCGATCGATACCGACCGGCTGTTCCAGAACATCGCGAACGCGATCGCGCGGGTCACGCATCTTTCCGTTGCGGCAACGACGCCGAGCGGGATTATGGCGACCGTGCGTGCGGTTCAGTTCGTTCAGACGAGCCGGAGAACGGCGATGATCGTTCTGATGGCTTCGACCGGTACGATCAAAACGAAAGTCTTCCATTGCGATTTTGATCTGACGCCGGATATCCTGCGGATCTTTTTCCGCGTTTTCAACGAAAAGCTGGCGCGCAAGCGGGTGATCGAAATCACTCCGGCGTTCGTTCAGAATTTCGGCGCGTCGCTCGGAGAGATGATCTTCCTGATGGCAACGGCGCTCGCGGCGCTCGAGGAGGTTGCCGCCGATACGCTTCAGAGCGAAGTCTGCATCGATGGCCAGATGAACCTGCTGTTTTGCCCCGAGTATAAAGACGGCTCGCTACTGCCGATCATGGAATACCTCGACCGACCGCAGGAATTCGCGCAGCTGATCCGGGGGAGAAGAGAGAAAACACAGACGCTCTGCGGCAGCGAAATCGGCCGCAGGGAGCTGATCTCCTCGGGCCTTGCAATCTCAAAATACTACGTCGGCAAAGAGGAAGCCGGCGCGATCGGAATTCTGGGGCCGATGCGCATGAACTACGGAAAATGTGAAGCAGTCCTTTCCTATATTACCGAAAGCCTCGGAGAGGTTCTCACGAGACTGATGGAAGAAGAATAAGGAGGCAATGAACTTGTCCAAGAAGAAACCGGCGCCGCAGGAAACAGAAGCGGCGTGCGAAGAAATCCTCGAAGAACAGGAAACGGCGGCGAACGAAATGCCGGCGGACGAAAAAGAGCCGGAAAAGCCGCAGGAAGATCCGAAAGATCTTGAAATCCAAAAGCTGCGCGAGCAGCTCAAAGCGCTGCAGGATCAGCAGCTGAGAACGCTTGCGGAATACGACAACTTCCGCAAACGGACCGAAAAAGAGAAGCTCGCGATCTATACGGATGCAACCGCTGCTGCCGCGGCGGAAATCCTGCCGATCGCCGATAATATCGAGCGGGCGCTCGAGGCGAAGGACGCCGACGAGCAAACGCTGCGCAAGGGCATCGAGATGATCGAAACCCAGCTTCAAAACACGTTCAAAAAGCTCGGCGTCGAGGAGATGGCGGGCGTCGGGGAGGAGTTCAACCCCGATCTTCACAATGCGGTTTCGCATATCGAAGATGAAAATCTCGAAGAAAACGTAGTGAGCGCCGTTTATCAGAAGGGCTATCTGCTCGGCGATAAGGTCGTTCGCCACGCGATGGTTCAGGTAGCAAATTGATTCTCATAAATTTAAAAGAAACCTTTAAGGAGGATATGAATTATGGCAAAAGCAATCGGTATTGATTTAGGTACGACAAATTCCTGCGTAGCAGTCATCGAAGGCGGCGAGCCGGTCGTGATCGCGAACGCCGAAGGTTCCAGAACGACTCCTTCCGTCGTAGCGTTTTCCAAGAACGGCGAAAGAATGGTCGGTCAGGTAGCAAAGCGTCAGGCGATCACCAATCCGGAGCGCACGATTTCTTCCATTAAGAGAGAGATGGGCTCGAACTATAAAGTCGCGATCGACGGCAAGGATTATACGCCTCAGGAGATCTCCGCAATGATCCTCCAGAAGCTCAAATCCGACGCTGAAGCCTATCTCGGCGAACCGGTCCCCAACGCGGTCATCACCGTTCCGGCCTACTTCACCGACGCCCAGCGTCAGGCGACGAAGGACGCGGGCAAGATCGCCGGCCTCAACGTCATGCGTATCATCAATGAGCCGACCGCAGCGGCGCTTTCCTACGGCATCGATAAGGACGCCGACCAGAAAGTGATGGTCTACGACCTCGGCGGCGGCACCTTCGACGTTTCGATCATCGAAATGGGCGACGGCGTTCAGGAAGTCCTCGCGACCGCCGGCAACAACCGCCTCGGCGGCGACGATTTCGATCAGCGCGTCATGAACTGGAT
>CACZON010000166.1 GCA_902782805.1 Oscillospiraceae bacterium | reverse complement strand
TCTTTGAGACGGGTGAAATTCATCCGCGGTACCACTCAAATTGCAAAAGCGTTAAAGCTCTTGCCCCTCTCGGGCTCCAACAAGCCCTATGCCTTGACGCAGCAATCACGAAAATCTCTAAAGCCTTTGCAGGGTTCAAGATTTCAGCTCGGAAGTGATGGGTTTTTACGGATCCCGACGCCTGCTTTCACCGCGCGCAGACTCTCTTTGGACGTTCTCCGAAACCGTCTTCGTCATCGCTTTTCTCAATTTTCTTCCCTATCTTAACACAAGCCGCCGATCCTGTCAAGCATTTTCTTTTGCGGAAAACCGCGCGGCAAAAACACCTCCGCACCGGGCGGATCCGCCCGGCGCCCGACCGGTTACGACTGCCCGAGGACCTCTATGACGAACTGCCAGAACCGCTGCAGCGAGGAGATGCTCATCTTCTCGCGCGGGGTATGGATCTCGAGGAGATCCGGCCCGCAGGAAACGCAGTCGAGCCCTTCGAGCTTCCCTGCGAAGATGCCGCATTCGAGCCCGGCGTGGATCGCCTCGATCTTCGGCGAAAAGCCGTACTGCGCGGTAAAGATCCGCTCCATGCGCTCGCGAAGCGGCGAATTCCTGCGGTATTCCCAGGCGGGATAATCGCCCTGTACACAGACGCTGCCGCCGAAGAGCCCGGTCAGCCTTGTGAGGATGCGGATCAGCATTTCCTTGCGTGAAGAAACACTGCTGCGCACCGAGAAGGACGCGTTGAGGAACGCTTCGCCGCAGTTGAGGATCCCGAGATTGAGGGAGCTTTCTACGAGCCCTTCGATCTCGCGGCTCATCTCCGCAACGCCGTTCGGCGCAAGCAGAAGGAACGAAAGCACGTCGGCGGTCGATTTCGCCGTCAGCGCGTTCGCTTTCCCTTCGCCCGCGCGTATAAGCTTGAGCGAAACGCCCGCGTCGCTCGCGGCGTATTCGTGTTTCAAAACCAAATCGAACGCTTCTGCAAGCGCTTCGATCCCGCTCGCTTCACGAAGCAGGATCTGCGCGCACGAGCGCGCCGGGATCGCGTTGTCTTTCAGGCCGCCGGCGATCGAAACGAGCTGCAGCGGCAGGCTTTGCGAGAGAAAATCGAGCGCGCGCGCAAGGAGTTTGTTCGCGTTCGCGCGGCCGAGATTGATTTCGACGCCGGAATGGCCGCCGAGAAGCCCCTCGACCGAAAGCTCAAAGAGGACGCCGGTTTTTTCTTCCCGGCAGACCGGTACTGCGCAGCTGACCGTTGCGCCGCCCGCGCAGGAAACGGTAAAGACGCCCTCGTTCTCGGAATCGAGGTTGAGCATCGTTCTGCCCGCAAGCGGCGCGGGATCAAGCGCCGCGGCGCCGAGCATGCCGATCTCTTCGTCCGTTGTAAAGACGCATTCGAGCGCCGGATGCGCGATCTTGCCGCTGTCGAGGATCGCGAGCATCATCGCAATCGCGATCCCGTCGTCGCCGCCGAGCGTCGTTCCCTTCGCGAAGATATAATCCCCCTCGCGGGCAAGACGCAGGCCCTCGCGTGCCAGATCGATCTCGGCGCCGGGTTCCTTTTCGCAGACCATGTCGAGATGGCCCTGGAGGATCAGGACCGGCTTTTCTTCGTAGCCCTTCGAGGCCGGCTTTTTGATGATGACGTTGTTCTGTTCGTCGCGCAGGCAGAAAAGCCCGCGTTCGCGCGCAAATTCAACGCAGTAATCGGCGATCGCGCCCGTATTGCGCGAGCCGTGCGGGATCGCGCAGATTTCTTCGAAGAAGCGCAGCGGCTCCTTCGGTTCGATGCTTTCAAGGATTCTCATATTCTCTTACCTCTCAGTTTATTCTGCAAGCGATTTCTCGATCGCGGCAAAGAAATCTTCGTATTCCTCAAACGCGGGTATCTGAGGATTCTCCGCGATGATCTGCGGCGTGGAGCGGAAGAGGAATCCCGCTTTGGAAGCGCGGATCATTTCGAGATCGTTGAAGCTGTCGCCCGCGGCGACCGTTTCAAACCCGATCTGCTGCAGCGCCAGAACGGCGGACAGCTTCGATTTTTCGCAGCGCATTCTGTAGCCCGTGATCTCGCCGTTCGGCGCGACCTCGAGGCTGTTGCAGAAAATCGTCGGCCAGCCGAGCTTCTGCATCAGGGGCTTTGCGAATTCTTCGAAGGTATCGCTTAAAATGACGACCTGCGTGAGCGCGCGCAGACGGTCGAGGAATTCCCTCGCGCCGGGAAGCGGATCGATCTTCGCGATCGTCGCCTGGATCTCGCGCAGCCCGAGCCCGTGCTCTTTGAGGATGGCGAGGCGCCAGCGCATCAGTTTATCGTAATCCGGCTCGTCGCGCGTGGTGCGCCGCAGCTCGGGGATCCCGCTCTCGCGTGAAAAGGCAATCCAGATCTCCGGAACGAGCACGCCCTCGAGATCAAGACAGACGATTTTCATTCTTGCCACTTCCTTTGCACCGGCAGTATTCTCCCGCCGAAAAATTACGGCTTTATCATACCATAGCAAAAAGCTTTATTCAAGTTTTTTTCATCCCGCCGCGCAGCTTTGACGGTTTGGCAGAAAAGCCGAAAAAGTCACGGCGAAAAAAGCCGTGACTTTCCGATCCTGCCCGGGGTTATTTTTTGCCGCGCTTTTTGCCCCGGCTCGAATAATCCTCCTCGATGCTGCGGCTCCAATCGGCGGAAATCGGCTGCGCGGCGCGGAACCCCATAACGGCTTCGGAGACGGTCTCGTAGAGATTCTGCGTTCCGGCCTTGTCGGCGCGGTAATTGACCGCGCGGTCCTCCCCGATCCCGTAGCGTTTGGCGGTCTCGACGGAATCGATGTTCGCGCCGATGAAAAGGAACTCCCAGCCGTCCTTTTCCTTCCGGCGCCCGACCATGCGGCGCACTTCGTCGGC
>CACZON010000165.1 GCA_902782805.1 Oscillospiraceae bacterium | reverse complement strand
TCAATTCCCAGATCGGCCTTGCGCTGACTTTGATGAAATTGACGCCTCAGCATCAGTGCGCCGTGATCGAAATGGGCGTGAGCGAATTCGGCGAGATGAGCCGCCTTGCGGCGGTTGCGCGGCCGGATATCGCCGTGATGACGAATATCGGCATTTCGCATATCGCCCAATTCAAGACGCAGAACAATATTTTATTGGAAAAGCTCCATATTACCGACGGCTTCCGGCCGAACCAGCTCCTGTTGCTCTGCGGCGACGATCCATGGCTTTCGGCGCTCGTGGGCAGGCTTCCGTTCTCCACCGTTACCTACGGCCTTTCGGAGAATTGCCGCTGGAGGGCGGTCAATCTGATCACCGCGGCGGGCGGAACCGCCTTCGACGTTCTTTCCCCGCGCGGCAGGACCCACGTGTTTCTGCCGGTTGAGGGCGCCCACAACGTCCGCAACGCCTGCGCGGCGCTTGCGGCGGCGGACGCGCTCGGAATCCCGCCGTATCACGCGGCGCAGAAGCTCTCCGAATACCGGGCGCCGGCGCAGCGCCAGCAGAAGCATCAGGCCGGCGGAATTCTCGTGATCGACGATACCTATAACGCGAGCCCCGATTCGATGCGCAGCGCGATCGACGTGCTTGCCGCTTCCGAAGTGAGCGGCCGGAGGATCGCCGTGCTCGGCGATATGAAGGAGCTCGGCGATTATTCCGCGGCAGGCCACGCGCAGGTCGGGCAGTATCTCGCCGAAAAAAAGATTGATCTGTTCTTTGCGCTCGGCGAGGAGATCGCCGCGGCGGCGGCTGCCGCGCAGGCGGGCGGCGTTTTGACCGAACGCTTCGAAGCGGCCGAAGCGCTTTCGGCGGCGCTGCTTTCAGCTTTGCGTCCCGGCGACGCCGTACTCGTGAAAGGCTCGCGCAGCATGCATATGGAGCGCATCGTGGAGCGTCTTTTGAACCGGTAACAAAATTTCATAATTTGTTACCGATTTGTAACTTTTTGTAACAATTTTTGAAAATGGGTTGCATTTTTCCCTCCTGTATGCTAAAATGATTACAAAGTTGTAACCAATCCATTGAAAAAACGCGGTTTCCCGATGGGAGACACAAGATATAGTATCATCCAACAGGGAGTATCACTAATGAAAAAGCAACTCAAAAAATTACTTTCCGTTCTGCTCGTTGCAGTAATCGTAATGAGCGTCGGATTTTTCGGAATGAATACGGACGTTTACGCCTGGGCAACCGGTACCGGCCTTGCCGAACACGCGCTGACGGCCTATTACGAAAACTGGTCTTACGTCTACGGCGCGATGAGCTGGGGCTGCTGCGACTGCTCCGGTCTGATCATGCTTTATGAAGGCGTCGGCGGCAGCAGAACGAGCATGTGCCAGGTCGCGTATGAAAAAGGCTATATGGGTTCGCTTCCGAGAATCCACGGCCTCGGCCTCTGGCAGCCCGGCCACGTCGGCGTTTATATCGGCAACGGTATGGCGGTCGACGCAAGAAGCGAATGGGACGGCGTCTGCTACACGTCGGTCTGGTCGAAAAAATGGCAGATGTGGTTCAAGGTAGTCGGCGTCAATTATCCGACGACCGGCTGGGAATGGTTCAACGGCGAAAAGTACTACTATGAAGACGGCGAATATCTCGTTGATACCGAGCGCACGATCGACGGCGTTGTATACGGCTTCGATTCCTACGGCACGGTCGCTTACGCGTACGACGCCGAAGACGGCGACAGCGTGGATACGAGCGAATATTCCGGCGGAGCGACCGTTTACGAAACGGCGCAGCAGCAGGCTTACGAATCTCCGGTTTATTACGGCGACGATGACGACGACGATGACTATATCGACTGGGAAGCGATCGAACGCGCCCGTGCCGAAGAAGAGGAACGCCGCCGCCAGGAAGAGGAAGAACGCCGCCGCCAGCAGATGCTTGAGGAAGCCCGCCAGGCAGCCATCCAGCGCTATGCGGACGCGAAAAACGCTTCCGTCACCAATTATTTAACGGCGATCACCGCGCAGGATCCTTATGAGACGCTGGAACCCGAGACGATTGCGATCTCGGCCGGCTCCTCGCTGATCGGAATGAAAGAAGACGCGGCAGCCACAACCCAGACTCCGGCAGTTTCCCCCGAGGAAGCTACGGCGGTGGAATCCGAGCTTGAGAAGACGACGGTTACGATGCAGCGCGCGATGGAGCGCGAGATCAGCCCGATCAATACGGCTCCGGTCGAACAGCGTCATCCCGGCGCGTTCCTCCTGGTCCTTCTGGCAACGGTGCTCGTTGTAGCCGGATATCTCTTCGTCATCCGCAAAACACGCGCGGCGAAGAATAAAAACTGATTTTTGAAAAAACGAAAGCAGCCTGAACATCAGGCTGCTTTTTTTACGCCGCCGCAAAAAGAATCCGCCGGCGCGTTTTGCGTTGCTTTTGCCGACGGTTCATGATAGAATAATAAAAAAGACGGAAAGGAAGAAACCTTATGAAAGACCCCGTACGCATCCACGTTGAAAAAGATTTTGAGATCGGAAAAGTCGACGAAAGAATTTTCAGCTCCTTTGCGGAGCACCTCGGAAGATGTATCTATACCGGCCTCTACGAGCCGACGCATCCGCTCGCCGATGAAGACGGCTTCCGCACCGACGTGCTCGATCTGGTCCGCGAACTCGGCGTTTCGCATATCCGCTATCCGGGCGGCAACTTCCTTTCCGGTTACGACTGGCGCGACGGGATCGGGCCGAAGGATCAGCGCCCGCGCCGGCTCGACCTCGCCTGGAAGACGATCGAACCGAACCAGTTCGGGATCGACGAATTCTACGATTGGTGCCGCAAAGCCGGCACGAAGATCATGGGCGGCGTCAATATGGGGACCGGCTCGCCGAGAGACGCAGCGCAGCTTGTGGAATACTGCAACTTCCCCGGCGGAACGGCGCTCTCCGATCTGCGGCGCGCAAACGGCCATAAAGATCCGATGGATATCCGCCTGTGGTGCATCGGCAACGAGATGGACGGCGACTGGCAGATCTGCCACCTCGACGCGATCGATTACGGCAAAAAAGCGCTCGAAGCGGCCAAGATGATGAAATGGACCGACGATACGATCGAATGCGTCGTCTGCGGCAGCGCAACGGCAACGATGCCGACCTTTCCGGAGTGGGACCGTCAGGTACTCGAGCTGACCTACGAGAACGTCGATTATCTTTCGATGCATCGGTATTATGAGAATGAAGGCAACGATACCGATTTTCTTGCCTCCTTCAAGGATATGGATTCGTTTATTTCCACCCTGACGGCAACGGCCGATTACGTCAAGGCTTACAAGCGCAGCAAAAAGACGATGTATTTCTCCTTTGACGAATGGAACGTCTGGTATCAGCACAACCAGAAGCCGCATCCCTGGATGGAGGCACCGGAGCTGATCGAGGACCGCTATTCCCTGCTCGACGCGCTGACCTTCTCCGGCCTCGGAATGACGCTGATCAATCACGCGGACCGGATCCGGATTGCCTGCCTCGCGCAGATCGTCAACGTGATCGCCCCGATCCTCACCGAGCGCGGCGGCCGCGTCATTCGCCAGACGACGTATTATCCCTTCAAGTATCTCTCGCTCTACAGCAAGGGAACGGCGCTGCGGCCGGTGGTCAGAACGCCGAAGCTCGAAACGCGCTACGGCGACGCCGAGGCGGTCTATACGAGCGCGGTCTACGATGAAGAGGGCGGATTCGTTACGCTGTTCTGCCTCAATATCGGAAAAGAGGAACAGCTTCTGGACCTCGATCTCAATTCCTTCGGCCGGCTCAAAATGGTCGAGCGCATCGAGCTTTCCGGCGACGATCTGAGCGCGGTCAATACCTTTGATCAGCCGGACGCCGTGGCGCCGAAGCAGCTTCCGGTCGACGGGAAGACCGACGCGAGATTCGAAGCGAAGATCCCCGGCCTCTCCTGGAACGTGCTTCGTTTCAAAGTACAGTGACGCAAGGCATAAAAACGCCCCGAGGTTTCTTTTTGAAACTTCGGGGCTGCTTTTTATTCGATTTCGTCCGCGCCGTCGGGAAGGGAGACCGACCGGTAACCGTGATGCACAAAAGGCAGAAAGCGTTCGAGCAGATCGCGCGTTTTGATTCGGAGCGTCGCGGTATTGACGCAGGGATGGCAACAGAGGATCTCGTCCGCAAGGACTTCTTCGTCGATCAGAAGCGAAACCGCGTTTGCGGGATCGTTTTTGAGTCCTAAAATGCTGACCGAGCCCGGCGCGAGCCCCAAAAGGCGCAGCATATCCTCGCCGGACGCGAAGGAGAGGCGCGAAGATCCGATCTGCGCGGAAAGATATTTCGTTTTGAACACCTTTTTTCCCGGCAGAAGCAGCAGATAATACTGCGTTTTATTCCGGTTGCAGAGAAAGAGGTTCTTGCAGATTTCGTGGCCGAGCGTTTCTTCCGCCTCGGCGCAGGCTTCGATCGTATCGGCGGCGGGATGCTCGCAGCGCTCAAAGGGGATCGAAAGGGAAGAAAGCAGCCGGTAGCAGCTTTCCTCGCGTTCGTAAAGCTCCGGCGCGGTGAATTTTGAATGTTCCATAGGAATCGTAATCCTTTCAGTCGTTCTTTGGCATCAGCGCATCGAGCAGCGCGGAAAAAGCCTCCCGAAAACGCTGATCCTGCGCGGCGGTGCGCTTTTTCGGGCCGCGCGGATGCTTCCCCGCCATGCGCTGCTTTTTGTGTTCCCAACGCGCGGCCAGAAGTCCTTCGATGTTGTCGCTGCGGTATTCTTTTCCGTCCTGATTGAGAACGCGCGCGCCTTTTGCGAGGCACATCGCCGCAAGGCCGTAATCCTGCGTTACAACGAGGTCGCCTTTTTCCGCGCGGTTGACCAGCGCGAAATCGGCGCTGTCCGCACCGCGGGAGACGGTCACTGTCTGCGCCGAAGGGACGTTGAGCTCGTGGGAGGTGTCGCAGAAAAGAAGCAGCGCGGCGCGGCGCCTGCGGCATTCCTGCGCCGCGATCTCAAGCACCGGGCAGGCGTCGGCGTCGATCAGAACTTTCATAAGAACCCTCTTCCATTTTGGGCGGAAATTTGGTATAATAAACTATCAGGGCAAAGCTGTGTTTCGCAGGAGCGGAAGCGGTTCGGTCAATAGCCGAAAACGCCCTCGAGCGATTCATCGTTCACGATCCAGTCTTCGACCGGGATGATCCGGTATTCGTCCTTGGTATCGCGGACGATGACCCGGTCGATCCCCGCGTTGATCACAAGCCGCTTGCACATCGAGCAGCAGACCGTGTCTTTGATGTATTCGCCGGTATCCGCTTCGAGCCCGACGAGATAGAGCGTTCCGCCGAGCGTTTCGCTGCGCGGCGCGGAAATGATCGCGTTCGCTTCCGCATGGACGGAGCGGCACATTTCGTAGCGTTCGCCGCGCGGGATATTGAGCTTTGAGCGGATACAGGTGCCGACGTCGATGCAGTTGCGGCGGCCGCGCGGCGCGCCGTTGTAGCCGGAGGAGATGACTTCGTCGTTCTTGACGATGATCGCGCCGTAGAGGCGGCGCAGGCAGGTGCTCCGTTCGGAAACGGTCTGTGCGATATCAAGATAATAATTGATTTTGTCACGTCTTGCAGGAGTTGCCATTTCGGAACTCTCCCTTCTTAAGAAGCTATTCTTATCATAGCGGATGAACTGGCCGCAATCAAGTCCTATCCGCTTCGAAAACGAAAAAAACAGTCAGTTGGAGCATCAAATGAATCAGCTATCGGATCTCAGTGTGATCGAGGAGCTTCTCTCCCGCCACGGATTTCATCTTTCCCATAAGCTCGGCCAGAATTTTCTTGTAAATCCTTCCGTCTGCCCGAAAATGGCGGCGGAGAGCGGCGCCGGGGAAGAAGTCTGCGCGCTGGAGATCGGCCCCGGGATCGGCGTGCTGACCAAGGAGCTCGCGAAGGTCGCGAAAAAAGTCGTTGCGATCGAGATCGACGAACGGCTGATCCCCGTCCTTGAGGAAACGCTCGCCGGCGAGGAAAACGTTGCGGTGCTTTCGGGCGATGCGATGGAGATGGACCTTCATGAAGTTTTCCGGGAACACTTTTCCGGGGAACGCGTCGTTGTCTGCGCGAATCTTCCGTATTACATCACCTCGCCGCTTCTGATGAAGCTGCTTGAAGAAAAGCTTCCGATCGAAGCGATCACGGTGATGGTCCAGAAGGAAGCCGCGGCGCGGCTGTGCGCGCCGCCCGGCGTGCGCGAATGCGGCGCGGTCAGCGCGGCGGTTTGGTATTATGCCGAGCCGAAGCTGCTTTTTTCGGTATCTCACGGAAGCTTTTATCCGCCGCCGAAGGTCGATTCGGCCGTCATCCGGCTTGCGCTTCGCAGGGAGCCGCCGGTGGCTGTTTTCGATGAAGCGCTCTTTTTCCGGGTGATCCGCGTTTCGTTTTTGACCCGGCGCAAAACGATCCTCAACTCCTTATCCGCCGGCCTCTCACTTCCCAAAGACCGGATGGCCGCGGTTCTCCAAAGAGCCGGCGTTGCGCAGTCGGCGCGCGCCGAAACCCTTTCGCTTTCGCAGTTTGCGGCGATTGCCAACGAACTTTCCCCCAAAAAGGAGGCAGAAATATGAAATCCTATCAGAAAACGCTGAAAACGATCATCGTGGTCCTGATCTCGATTGCCGCCGTCTGTACGATCGTCGGAATGGTGCTCGGGCCGCTCGGCGAGGAATCCTGGAGCGTCCGCTTTTCGGTTGCGGCATGCATCGCGGCGTTCTGCGGGATCATCCTGATGGCTGCCTTCTGGAAAAAATCCAACTCCTGAAAATCCATCCTCAAACAAGGTGACCCTCTATGAAAAAAGGAACCGTTAAAGCATTTTTCTGCGTGCTTCTGGCGTTTTGCATGCTTTTTCCGGCGTTTTCTCTCTCTGCCGCGGCGCTGCCGTACGATCCGGAGATTGAAACGCATGCCGAAGCGCTGCTGCTTCTGAATCTGGATACGGATACCATTCTTTACGAAAAAAACGCCGACGAGCGGCTCGAACCGGCTTCGATCACGAAAATCATGACCTATATCGTTGCGTTCGAGGCCATCGACGACGTTCAGAATACGATGATTACGATCCCGCAGGCGGTCGACGACGCCCTGACCGGGACCGGCAGTTCGATGAGCGGGATCATCATCGGCGAGGAGCTTTCCGCCTATGAGCTTTTTAACCTGATGATGGTGCCCTCCGGCAACGACGCGGCGCTTGCGCTCGCGCTCTACGTCGGCGAGGGGAGCGAAGCGAAGTTCGTTGAGAAGATGAACAAGAAGGCGCAGGAGCTCGGCTGCAAAAACACGCATTTCAAAAATCCGCACGGCCTTCACGACAACGATCATTACACCTCGGCGCGCGACCTGATGATCATTACGAAGTACGCGCTCTCGCTGCCGTATTTCGCGCAGATTTCGAACCAGCTCTACTATACGCTGCGCCCGACCAACAAGTGTGATTATGAGCGTGACGTCTACACGACCAACCGTATGCTCAATCAGAACATCGACGACGGCGCTTACTATTACCGCTACGCTCAGGGAATCAAGACCGGCTCTCACGACGAAGCGGGCTACTGCCTCGTTTCCACCGCGATCCGCGACGGCTACAGCTACCTCTGCGTCGCCCTCGGCTCGCCGAGTGTCGACGCCGACGGAAACGATATCTATACCCACGGCGAAATGCTCGATTCCCGCGCGCTCTACCAATGGGCGTTCGAAAACTTCGAGCTTAAAAAGATCGTAAAGGCGGGCGATATCAAGGGCGAGATCAAGATCGATTATTCCTGGGGCAAGGATTCGATGCTCCTTTACGTTGAAAAATCGTTCTCCGCGCTGCTTCCCTATAACGTAGAAACCACGAGCATCCTCTACCGGTACGATCTTCCTGAGAGCGTCCCCGCGCCGATCAATGCGGGCGACGTGATCGGTACGGTGACCCTCGTCTATGCCGATCAGGAGCTGACGACGCTCAACCTGCTTGCAACGGAATCGGCCGAAAAGAGCGAGCTGCTCTATACCTTCGACGCCGGCAAGGAGCTGATCTTCAAGAACTGGCTCACAACGCTGCTGTTTTTCGTCGGCGTGCTGCTGCTGATCTATATCCTCCTCGTGATCATCTACAACCATAAAAAGAAAAAACTCCGCCGGACGAAGCGCTACCGCTCGCTGGACGAAGGAAGAAAAAAGAGCTGAGATTTTCTCAGCTCTTTTCTGTTGCATGGGCCGAACGGCCGAAATACGCCTCGATCTCTTTTCTGGAAGCGGAAATCCGCCCCTGGATCATTTCATCGGAACCGCCGCCTTTTCCCGAAAGCGCGGCGGCGAGTTTTCTCGCTTCCTCGCGCAGAGGGACGTTCCGGCTTGCGGCGATAAAGGAATAGCCCTTTTGATCGCTGCCGGAAAGGACGATGCAGATCCCGCCGCAGCGCTGCGCGCCTTCGTTCGCAAGGCGCCGCATCGAATCGGTTTCAAGCGATTCTTCAAAAAGGCAGATCGAGCCGGCGGTCTCTTTCATCGCCGCGATTTTTGCTTCGATCAGCGATTTTTTGAGGAAATAGAGGGAATTCTTCTGCGCCGCGATCTCTTCCTCGAGGCGCAGAACGGCTTCGAAGGCCTCGCTTTGCTTTGCGCTCAGGCGGTTCGAGATCTTCCGCAGAACGCGGTATTTTTCGTTGTAATCGGCAAGCGCGTCGAAGCCGCAGAGCATATTCAGGCGCGTTCCGCCTTTGTAGCGGATCGCTTCGAGCAGCTTGATCACGCCGATCTCGCCGGTGTGCGAAACGTGAGGCGCGCAGCAGGCGCAGATATCGTAGCCCTCGATCGTAACGATGCGGACGTCGTCTTTCAAATCGAGCTTGCTGCGGTAGGGGATCGTTTCGAGCGCTTCCGGCGCGGGGTATTCGATCCGGATCTCCCGGTTTTCCCAGACGGCGCGGTTCGCGAGCATTTCCACCCGGGCGAGCTGTTCTTCCGAAAGCTCGCCGCTGTAATCGACGGTGACGCATTCGCTGCCCATGTGGAAGCCGACGTTCTCATAACCGAACAGCGTATGAATCAGGCCGGAGACGATATGCTCGCCGGAATGGTTCTGCATCCGGTGAAAGCGCGTTTCGTAATCGATCGCGCCGTGAACGGTTTTGCCCGCGGGCAGAGGCGACGGAAGCAAATGAAAGATCTCGCCGTTTTCGATCTGAACGTCGAGCACTTCGATTCCGCCGAGCGTGCCGGGATCGGCCTTCTGGCCGCCGCCTTCCGGGAAAAAGGCGGTTTGATCGAGCGTGACGCGCCAGCCTTTTTCAGCTTTTTCGCAGGAAAGGACGGTCGCCTCGAACGTTGAACGGTGGCCGTCAAAATCGTAAAGCTTTTTCGTCATGGAAAGCATCCTTTCTGGAAATCAGTATTCTTCGCCTTCGATCTTCTTCTGAAGAACGCCGTAATAATCCCGGGCGGTTTTTTCGATCTTTTCCGGATTGACCGGGTAATGGATGTTGTAGAGAAGTCCGTTTTCTCCGATTTTGTCCGCGAGATGATTCTCATCCATCTGCACGCCGAGGATTTCGAGACAGATCATGACGTGGTCGTCTCCCGGGATGATTTCCTTTTCCCAGACATATCGGCATTCGAGGTTCATAAAGCATTCTTCGACCAGCGGCGCATTGACCCAGGCGGCCTTTTCGGCGGTCAGCCCGGAGGCGGAGATTTCGTCTTCTTCGAAGTCGTTATGACGGATGGTCGCCATACAGGCGTCGAAGAAATCTTCCGACATGAAATTGAGAACGGCCTCTTTCGTTTCCCTGAGGCTTTCGTAAAGATGCCCTCCTTTGTTGACGCTCGCAAGGATTGCGTAAAAGCCTTCGCCGCGGTTGGCGCTTGTGAACGTTGCCCAGGACTGCATACATGCGTTCGTCAGACCGTTAGATTTGTAGGTGGTTACCAGAAACAGCGGGGAAGGCACCGTGATCACAAATTCCTTCCAGCAGAATCCGAAGCTTTTTGAAAAGTCGCCGAAAGTGTCTCTCATTGTTTCCGGCATTTCTCTGTATTGGTATTTCATTATCTTTTCTCCTTTTTACTGCATCTGTCGGAATCGGATGAAAATAAGAAAAATCCGACCAGCCGGAAGGTTGATCGGATTCTTGGTGGACGTTACAGGACTCGAACCTGTGAACCCTTCGCACGTCAAGCGAATGCTCTACCAGCTGAGCTAAACGTCCGCAGTGAAATTATTATAGCGTATCAAAACGAAAAAATCAAGTCTTTTCTGAGAAAATATTGACAGAGTGAAAACAAAGGTTTATGATCTTAAATGCAAATGATTTGCATTTGGAGGCATTCAATTGAAAAGAATACTGACGGCGTGTCTTGCTTTGCTGCTGATCCTGTTCGGCGGCTGCAAAAAAGCGCCGGAAAAAACCGGATATACCGTTGTCGCTTCGTTTTATCCGCTTTATATTTCGGCGCTCAACCTGACGCAGGGGATTGAAGGCGTTCGGGTGATCAATATGGCGGGCCAGCAGGCGGGATGTCTTCACGATTACCAGCTTCAGAACAAGGATATGAAGACGCTCGAAGAGGCGGATCTCTTTATCGTCAACGGCGCGGGGATGGAAAATTTCCTCAGAAAGGTTGCGGAGCATCTGCCGGGCCTTACGGTCGCGGACGCCAGCGAGGGGTATGACCTGATCGACGAAAACCCGCATATTTGGGTCAGCCCGAAGGGGAACGAATATCAGGTCCGGAGCATCGCCGCCGCGCTCAAGGCAGGCGATCCGGAACATCGGGAACAGTACGAGGCAAACGAAAAGGCTTATCTTGAAAAGCTCGAAGCGCTCTGTGAGGAGATGCACGGCAGGCTCGACGGACTTTCGAACCGGAACATCGTTACGATGCACGAGGCGTTTCCGTATCTTGCGGCGGAATTCTCGCTTAAGATCGTCGGTGTGATCAACCGCGAGCCGGATTCTTACCCCAGCGCCCGCGAGATCGCCGAAACGATCGAACTTGTCAACGAGCTGCAGGTAAAGGCGCTTTTTGCCGAGCCGCAGTATTCCGCTTCGGCTGCGGACGTGATCGCTCAGGAAACCGGTGCAAAGGTTTATACGCTCGATCCCGTCGTTACCGGAGAGGATTCGCCGGACGCGTATCTTTCGGCGATGCGGAAAAATACGGATACGCTTCTCGAAGCGCTCGGATAAAGGAAAGAAATCATGGAACACGAATGCAAATGCAGTCTGAAAATCGAACATCTGACCGTTTGGCGCGATAAAACGGAAATCCTGCACGACGTCTCTTTTGAGGCGCACCACGCGGAAATCACCGCGCTGATCGGCCGCAACGGCGCCGGAAAAACGACGCTGCTGCGCAGCATTCTCGGCCGGATCCCCTATTCGGGAACGATCGAATTTTTCGATTCCGAAGGGGTTCTTGTCGAACGCCCGCGGATCGGCTACGTCCCGCAGAACACGATCCTAGACCGGACGATCCCGGTGACCGTCGGCGAGTTTCTTTCCTGCGGCTGCAGCAGCGCGCCGGTCTGGCTCGTTCATCGGAAAAAGGCGATCACCCACGCGCGCGAAATCCTCAAAAAAACCGGCGGCGAAAAACTGATCGACCGCCCGCTTTCGTCGCTCTCCGGCGGGGAACTCCAGCGCGTTCTGCTGGCGTTTGCGCTGGATCCGATGCCGCAGCTTTTGCTGCTCGACGAACCGGTTTCCGCCGTTGACCGGCGCGGGATCGAATCGTTCTACGAAGTCGTCACCTCGCTGCGCGAGGAATACCATATGCCGATCCTCCTCGTTTCCCACGACCTCGGCCACGTACGCCGTTACGCAACGGACGTCGTTCTGCTCGATCAAACCGTCGTTCTCTGCGGGAAATGCGAAGAGGTTATGGATTCGCCCGAGATCGCCGAGACCTTCGGCCTTTCGTAAGGAGGGGAACAGAATGGAATTTCTGGATTCGATCCTGCGCGCGATCCTGCCGTTTGAATGGGCAAACTACGAATTCATGCGCAGCGCGCTGCTGGCGGTATTGCTCGTGACTCCGCTGTTCGGTCTGATCGGAACCTCGGTCGTCAACAATAAAATGTCCTTCTTTTCCGACGCGCTCGGGCACAGCGCCCTGACGGGCATCGCGATCGGCGTGCTGCTGGGGATCGATCATTATATGATCTCGATGATCGGATTCGCGCTGCTCTTTGCGCTGCTGATCTCCGGCGTTCTGCAGCACGGCAATTCCTCCGCTGATACGGTGATCGGCGTTTTCTCCTCGATCGGCCTGGCGCTGGGGATCGTGATCCTTTCGGCGCGCGGAGGCTTTGCGAAATATTCCTCCTATCTGATCGGCGATATTCTGACCGTTCAGTCCGAGGAGATTTTGATGCTTTTCGTTTTGCTGTGTGCGGTTGTAATTCTCTGGATTTTATTCTATAATAAATTCCTGCTCGTTACGATCAATCCCGATATGGCGAGCGGCAAGAACGTAAGAGTTAACCTCATCCGCCATCTTTTTTCGATCGTCGTTGCGCTGACGGTAATGGTTTCGATCAAATGGGTCGGGATCCTGATCATCAATTCGCTTCTGGTGCTGCCTGCCGCGGCAGCGCGCAATCTTGCGAAAAGCGCGCGGGGAAGCCACTTCTGGGCGATGGGAATCTCGCTCTTCTCCGGAATCAGCGGGCTGATCCTTTCCTATTATCTCGGCACGGTGGCGAGCGGAACGATCGTTTTGATCGCGGCGGCGATCTTCTTTCTTACGTTTATATGGAGTCTTCGGAAAGCGGGAAGATAAACTATGCTCAAAGATAAAAAGCTCTTTTTGTTTGATATTGACGGAACGCTTGCCCTCGGGGAAACGCTGCTCGAAGGCAGCCG
>CACZON010000164.1 GCA_902782805.1 Oscillospiraceae bacterium | reverse complement strand
AATATTCTCTGCGTCACCTTCACCAACAAGGCGGCCAATGAGATGCGGCGGCGCATCCACTCCCTCACCGGCGACAACGACACGGGCTATATCAACACCTTCCACGGCTTCTGCGTGTCGGTTCTGCAGGAGGACAGCTTTGCCGTCTCGTTCCCGAAGAGCTTTCTGGTGCTGGACAATTCCGATATTGACGACATGCTCCGCATCATCTACGACGAGCGGGGGCTTACCCTGCGGGACATGACCTTCGCCCAGGCCCGCGACATGATTGAGATTCAGAAGCTCTTCAAAAAGCCCGAATACTATCTCGACCTCATCGGCCTCTCCCTCGAGGCCCTGCGTGAGAAATACGAAAAGGCCGAGGGCGTGAAGGACACGATCTTCTACGGCTACCTCTACCAGGCGAAAAAATGCTTCGGTCTCGACTATAACGACCTCATCAAGTTCACGCTCTACATCTTCCGCGAAAATGCCGACATCCGCCTCAAGTGGCAAAAGCGCCTCGAGTATATCATGATCGACGAATTTCAGGACATCGACATGCTCCAGTATGAGCTGATGGAGGCCCTGTGCGGCTACCACAAAAACCTCTTCATCGTCGGCGATCCGGATCAGACCGTCTACACCTGGCGCGGCGCAAACGTCAAATTCCTGCTGGAATTCGACCGTCAGTACCCCTCCTGCAAAACGATACTGATGATGAAAAACTACCGCTCCGCGCCGCAGATCCTCTTAGCCGCCAATTCACTGATCGACAAAAACAGGAACCGGATCAAAAAAGAGCTGATTCCGACCCTCCCCGCGGGCGAAACCGTCCTCTGCCACCACGCGAAAAACGCCGAGGCCGAGGCCGAATGGATCGCCTTAAATATCTTTGAGCTCGCCGACCGCGGCGTCTCCCTCTCGGATATGACCGTCCTCTACCGCGCGCACTACGTGACCCGCCAGCTTGAGGAAACGTTCCTTCGGCGCAAGATCCCCTATACGATCTACAGCGGCGTTCAGTTCTTTAACCGCATGGAGATCAAAGACGCGCTCTCCTACCTGCGCATGATCGCCTACCGCGACGATCTCTCTTTCCGCCGGATCGTCAACACCCCCAAGCGCAACGTGGGCCGGCGGCGCCTCGCATTCCTTGAGGAATACGCCGCAAAGAACGGCTGCTCGCTCTACCGCGCCCTCTGCGAGACGCTCTCCGACGACCTCTTCAAGGGCACCTCGGCGGCGCGCTTTGTCCGCCTTGTGGAAGAATTCTCTCAGAATTATGTTAACCGCCAGATCTCCGACCTGCTCTCCGACCTGCTCGACCGCAGCGGCTACGAAACGATGCTGCGCACGGAAGGCTCCCAGGAGCGGCTCGATAATTTAGCCGAGCTCAAGCAGTCCGTCTACGATTACGAGGTCACCTGCGGCGAGGAGGCGACGCTCGAGCATTATCTTTCGCATATCGCGCTCTTTACGAACGCCGACGCCGAGGGGAGCGAAAAAGAGGAAAAGGTCAAGCTGATGACCGTCCACGCGGCGAAGGGCCTCGAATTCCCCTACGTCTTCCTCTGCGAGATGAACGAGGGGATCTTCCCCTCGCGCAAAACCTCCACCCTGCCCGGTATGGAGGAGGAACGCCGGCTCGCCTTCGTTGCCATGACGCGCGCCGAAAAGCGGCTCTACCTTTCCGAAGCCGAGGGCCGGAATCTCGACGGCTCGCCCCGCTATCCCTCGCGCTTTCTGCTCGAGATCGGCGAAGAGCTGCTCGAATATACCGCGCCTCCGCGCGAAGGGCTCATCCGCGAAGCGCGCGAATACATCGCCGCCGCCGAGCGCCGCCTGCCCGAAAACGAAACGCCCGCCTTCGAAGTCGGCGCGCGCGTCTCCCACCCGATCATGGGCGAGGGGGTCATCCTCGAGCTCGACCGCGACCGCGGCGCATATCTGATCCGTTTCGACCGGCTCGAAACGACAAGGGCAATTTCGATGAAGGCGAAGCTCGAATTGGTGGAATAATCGATTATAAAGCAGTACCGCCCTCGATGACCGGGGGCGGTTTTTGGTATACAAAAAAGCCCGGGGCTTCAGTTGCTCCGGGTTTTTGCTCGTGTTTT
>CACZON010000163.1 GCA_902782805.1 Oscillospiraceae bacterium | reverse complement strand
GATTTTCATACGCTCTCGAGGCTTTACGGAAGGCTTTCCGAGATCGCAAAGGAGAAAAAGGCCTTTGCCGTCAAAATCGATCCGATGATCGACCAGAACGACGCGGAAGCGATCGAAAACCTCAACGCGCTCGGATTCACCTATCATCCGGAGCGCGTCGGCTACGATACCGTTCAGAGCCGGGAAAACGACCGCCTCGATCTTGCGGGGAAAACGGAGGAGGAGATCTTCGCCGCCTTCCAGAGCAAATGCCGCTACAATATCCGCGTCGCCTGCAAAAAAGGCGTACGCTGCGCGTTTTTCGGGAAGGAAAAGCTTCCGGATTTCTACGCGATGATGAAGGAAACGGGGAGACGCTCGAATTTTTATATCCGCTCCTGCGATTATTACGAGCGGCTGCTTTCGGCGTTTTCGGAAAACGCCGGACTCTGCATCGCCTACTGCGGCGACGAAGCGGTCTCCGGCGCGCTCTTTGTCTGCTACGGCGGGGTGATGACGTATCTCTACGGCTGTTCGCGCCGCGATCACAACGACTGCAAGGCGGCGTATCTGATGCATTGGTCGATGATCCGTCTTGCGATCGAGCGCGGCTGCAAAACGTACGATTTCGGCGGCGTGCCCTACTGGTACGATGAAAACCATCCGAACAACGGCGTCTACCGCTTCAAGCGCGGATTCTCCGGGGAGGTAACGACCTGGGCGGGAGAATTCGATCAGATCCTGCGCAGCCGGGTCGTCTTTTTCCTACGGCCGCTGCTTCGTAAGAAAAAGTGCATTTAAAAAACGGCGCGCATTGAATGCGCGCTTTTTTTATGGTACAATGGAAAAAATGAAACGGGAGATGAGAACCTTGGCCTTTTATGAGCTGGATTTCCGTTCGCTCTATCTAAACAGCCACCAGCCGGTTTACGTGATCCTTCCAGATCGGGATCCGGAGAAACCGTACCCGGTGCTCTGGCTGTTCCACGGGGCGAATCACGACTGTACCGAATGGATGCGCTATACCTCGATCGAGCGATACGCGGCGAAATACGGCCTCGCCGTTGTTATGCCTTCGATCAATGCCGGCTACGGGATGGATATGGCCTACGGCGCGAAGTATTATTCGATGATCTCAAAGGAACTGCCCTTTGTGATGCGCTATCTGCTGCCCTGCCTTTCCGACAAACGGGAGGAGAATTTTACAGCCGGCGCCTCGATGGGCGGCTACATCGCCTATAAATGGGCGCTCAATGAACCGCAGGCGTTCGCAGCGGCGGGCGGCTTTTCTTCGGCGCACGATATCGTAGAGATCGCAAAGGAATTCCTCGCGGGCGGCCGCCAGCGCGGAGCGTATTTCGCCAACGCCTTCGGCGACAGCGCGCAGGCGCTCGAGAACACCGAAAACGATCTGATCTACATGACGCGCAAAAACGTGGAAGAGGGCAAACCGATGCCGCGGTTCTGGTCGCTTTGCGGGCGGCAGGATTTCGGATACGGACAGTGCCGCGGCGCGATGGAAAAGCTCAAAGCCGCCGGAATGGACATCACCTGGGTCGAGGACGAGGGCGAACACGGCTACGATTTCTGGGATCCCTATATTCTGCCGTTCTTCGAATGGCTCGGCCTTGAGAAGGAGGTGCGGTAAATGGCGGTATTCACGCTTCATTTCGATTCGAAGGTCCTCGGATTTACAACCGCGGTGCGTGTTGTGGTCCCGACGGAGCTGCCGCGCGGCGGCGATTTCAAAGCCCATTACGAAAACCGCGCGAAGCTGCCGGTCCTCTTCCTGCTGCACGGCGGAACGGACAACTACACCGATTGGCACCAGTGCACGAACGTTCAGCTTTTTGCCGAACAGTACGGGATCGCCGTCGTGATGCCGGATGCGCAGAACGGAAGCTATTCGACCATGGCCCACGGCCCGGATTGGTTTCATTATATCGCCGACGAGCTGCCGGAATACGTCTACCGGCGCTTCCCGATTTCGCGCGAGCGAAAGGACAACTTCATCGCCGGAATGTCGATGGGCGGCCTCGGCACGCTCAAGACGGCGCTGACCTATCCGGAGCGCTTTTCCGTCGCCTGCGCGATCGCTTCGGCGGTTGATCTTCTGAACGAATACGTCCACTGGCGGACCGATCCGCGCGGCGTTGCCTTCGGAAAAGAGTTTTCCGCGATCTACGGCCATTTCGAGCATCCCGAAGAGGCGCTCGGAGGGCCGGAGGACTGCTACGCGCTGCTCGAAAACGACCTCAAAGCGGGGAAAGAGCTTCCGAAGCTGATGATGGCGCAGGGGCTCGAGGACTTCACCTACAGGGGCAACGTCCGCTTCTATGAATTCGCTAAGGAAAAAGGCGTTTCGATCAAATGGATCGAGGAGCACGGCGTCCACGGCTGGGAGAGCTGGAATCTCTACCTGCCCGAAGTATTCAAATTCATCGAAGAAAACCGCGCGTAAATAAATCAAACGAAAAGACGCTGGAAAAAGGCGGCACTTCCTTGCGAAGTGCCGCCTTTTCGTTTGTGCGAATTTGATTTTAACTGAACCAGGATCCGTTGTATTTCATCTGGGCTTTGTGGAAGATCCAAAGACCGACGATCCCTGCAAGGATCGCCGCGATCCAGGAATAGAAGCTGCCGGTAAAAAACCGGAGCAGGCCGGTCAGGCAGAGACCGGCGCCGATGACGATCTGTCCGATCCCCATTGCCCTGCAATAGGCGGGAAGGTCCTTTTCCTTGACGTTCCTGTAATGGTAATCGTGAAGAAGGGAGACCTTCTGCTTTTTGCAGACCAGAAGCCCGAAAACGATCAGGAGGATCCCGACCGAGCAGTAGATTGAAAGCTCAACGTATGGCATAAAAAACTCCTTTGAATATGATATACTTGCTTCGCAAGCATGATATACAGCCGCTTTGCGTCTGTATGAGATAATATCCGTTTCTTCATACGCGAAGCGTATATCATCGCACGAAGTGCGATATCATACCGAAGGTATATCACCCGTTCCGAGAAGGAACGGATATCATTGAAAAAAGGACTTACATTCGTAAGTCCTTTTTTCGTGGAGCTGGTGAACGGACTTGAACCCCCGACCTGCGCATTACGAATGCGCTGCTCTACCGACTGAGCTACACCAGCAAACCAGCTT
>CACZON010000162.1 GCA_902782805.1 Oscillospiraceae bacterium | reverse complement strand
GTTGGTACATTCGCGCACCTGAGAGACGCTTCCCGGCGACGAGGAAAGATCGGAAAGACTCATCGTCTGGATCGAGTCGATCATCAGAAGATCGGGCTTTTCGGCTTCGACAGTCTGGAGGATCGCGCGCAGATCGGTATTCGCGAGAACGTAGAGATTTTCGCTGGAAACGCCGAGGCGCGACGCGCGCAGCTTGATCTGGCGGCGGGATTCCTCACCGGTGACGTAGAGGATTTTCAGGAGCTTGCCGAGATGCTCGCAGATCTGAAGCAAAATGGTGGATTTTCCGATTCCGGGATCTCCGGAGATCAGCACGAGCGAACCTTTTACGATTCCGCCGCCGAGTACGCGGTCGAGCTCCCCCATCCCCGTTAAATACCGTTCTTCCTCCGCCGTATCGATCTCGTTCATCCGAACAGGCTTCAGACCGGCAGCGGAAGAGACGCCGGAGGATTTGGAAGAAACCGGCGCCGTATCGCGGATCTCTTCCTCCATCGTATTCCATTCGCCGCAGCCGGGGCATTTCCCGTACCATTTCGGCGCTTCGTAGCCGCATTCGCTGCAGACGTAGATCGTTTTGAGTTTGGAAGCCATAAGCCGGACTCCTTTGATCCTGAAGAATTCTTATCTTCATTATAAAGGAATTCGCCGCGCTTTACAAGCCCTCAGGAATAATGATCGATCAATCCGCAGCAGATCGCGAACGCCAGCTCCTTCTGATATTTGTCGTCGCTGAGCTTTGCAGCCTCTTCAGGATTCGAGAGAAACCCGCATTCGACGATCACCGCCGGGCAGGAAGCGTTTTTCAGGATATAAACGCTCGTCGCGTCTTTGAGCTCGCGCGTGTTTTCCGTTTGCAGGAGCGAGACGATTTCTTTGCGGATGCTCTCTGCGATCGGCATGCTTTCGGCGTTGTTGGAAGAATAGAAAATCTGCGTGCCGCTGTATTTCGGCTGTTCAAAATAGTTCTGATGAATGCTCAGAAGAATCCCGCCGGAATTCTCCGAAATCATCTTCGCGCGCGTTTTAAGGTCGGAGATTTTCCGCTCACGAACGCTTTTCAGTGTTTTGTCGCCGAGATCGATATCCTCCTCGCGCGTCATTTTTACGTTGAACCCGGAAAGACGCAGTAAATCGCGCAGATACAGCGCCACCTTCAGATTGATCTCCTTTTCGAGCGTACCGTCTTCGGAGGCGGTCCCGCCGTCTTCACCGCCGTGGCCGGGATCGATCAGAACCGTTTTCGGCGTATGGCGAACGCTGCCTTCGCCGAGCGTCGCCGCCTCTGCGCTCCTTACGCTCGAGACCGAACCGACGATCAGCCCGAGAACGAGCAAAAACGCCGCGCCTGCCGCAATCAGCGGCGCTTTTCTCAGCCGGAAATGAATGATTTTCAAAAGATTTCCTCCTTTTGCCCATTGACAGAACATATGTTCTTGTTTTATAATACAAGCAAATAGAACAAATGTTCTTACGGGGAGCTGTGATCGTATGGAGAGAGCCATTCTTCATATTGACTGCAATAAATTTTATGCGTCGGTCGAAGGAATATACCACCCGGAGCTGAAGGATAAGCCGTTCGCCGTCGGCGGAAATTCCGAGCTGCGCCACGGGATCATTCTGACCAAAAACGAGATTGCCGCCTATTACGGGATCAAAACCGGCGAAACGCTGAACGACGCCTTCCGGAAATGCCCATCTCTTACGGTCATTCACCCGGATTATCATAAATACGAGCGCTACTCTTCGCTCGTACGCACGATCCTGCGCGAATATTCGGACCGCCTCGAGCCCTTCGGCCTTGACGAATGCTGGCTCGATCTGACCCACACGCGCAACCTTTTCGGCGACGAGGAAAGCGTTGCCAACCGGATCCGCGAGCGGATCAAATCGGAAGTAGGCATCACGGTGAGCGTCGGCGTCAGTTTCAACAAGACCTTCGCGAAGCTCGGCAGCGATTTTAAGAAGCCGGACGCCGTAACGGTTTTCTCAAAGGAAAATTTTCGCGAAAAGGTCTGGCCGCTGCCGCTTTCCGATCTGATTTTCGCCGGAAGATCGACCACCCGCTCCCTCGGCGGGCTTTATATCCGGACGATCGGCGATCTGGCGCAGAGCGACCCGAAGATGCTCGAAAAGAAATTCGGGAAGAATATCCGACTGCTCTACGATTGCGCCAACGGCAACGATTTTTCGCCCGTTGCGCCGGCGGACTATCAGCGCGCGGAAAAATCGCTGAGCAACAGCATGACCCTGCCGCGCGATCTCAAAGAGCTCGGGGAAATCAAGGCGACCTTTTTTCTGATCGCCGAGAACCTCTCCGCGCGGCTTTATAAGCGCGGCTTGCGCGCAAAAAAGATCGGAATCTACGTTCGCGACAACAACTTTTCGGGCGTTATGCGCCAGAAGCAGCTCCCCTATTCCCTCTGCTGCGCGCAGGAGATCGCTTCGGAGGCGATGGAGCTTTTCCTGCGCCACAATCTGTTGAAAAGTCCGGTGCGTCTTCTGGGAATCGCGCTCGGGGATTTTGACGCCGACGCCGAACAGATCCGTTTTTTCGGCGCCGATCCGAGGCGCGAAAAGCGCACCGCGCTCGAAAAAAGCGTCAACGAACTCAAAGGACGCTTCGGCGCAGATACGCTCAAGCACGCGGTCATTCTGGGCTCGCAGGCGTTCGATCATCCCGCCGTATTCGGCAAAAATCCGTTCGGCTATCTCAACAGCGGAAATACGCTGCCGGGCAGCTGATAGCGATTGTTCGAATTTCGTAATATAATCATCTTTCGTTCCATTGCTATTTTCTCCGCTTTATGATACACTTTAAGAAAGTATCGAAAAGGAGAAACGCCATGTCTTCAAAAGCAAAAAGAGCTTTGCAGCTTTTTCTTTCTTTTTTCAAGATCGGCGCGTTTACGTTCGGCGGCGGTTACGCGATGATCCCGCTGATCCAACGCGAGGTTGCGGAAAATAAAAAATGGATTACGGACGACGACATCCTTGAGATCGTCGCCATCGCGGAATCGACCCCCGGCCCGATCGCGATCAATACGGCGACCTTCGTCGGCTACCGGACAGCCGGTTTTTTCGGCGCCGCCTGCGCAACGCTGGGCGTCGTTCTCCCCTCGTTTATCATCATCCTGTTCGTTTCCTATCTGCTGCGGGAATTTGCGAACTACCGCGCCGTTCGCTACGCCTTTATGGGCATCAAAGCGGCGGTGCTGGCGCTGATCCTCAAAGCGCTCTGGTCGATGTATAAAAAATGCCCGAAAGGGATCGTTTCCTATATCGTGATGGCGGCGGCCTTCCTGCTCGTTGCGTTTCTGCATATCCCGGTCGTTTACATCATCATCGGCTGCGCGATCTTCGGAATCGTGACCTTCCTTCTGATCGAAAGGAGGGCGAAGCATGATTTATCTTGAACTGTTTCTGACGTTCCTCAAGATCGGCGCTCTCACCTTCGGCGGCGGCTATGCGATGCTTCCGCTGATTGCGGAGGACGTAGCGGCGCACGGCTGGATGGAGCTTTCCGAACTGATTGATTTTATCGCCGTAAGCGAAAGCACGCCCGGACCGTTTGCGATCAACGCGGCGACCTACGTAGGCGCGCATACCGCGGGCGTTTTCGGCTCCGTCTGCGCAACGGCAGGCGTCGTTCTTCCCTCGTTTACGATCATTCTGATCGTTGCGAAATTCATTGAAGCCTTCCGCGAGAGCAAGCTCGTAAAAGGTGCGATGATGGGCCTCAAGCCCGCAGTGATCGGTCTGATCAGCGCGGCGGTGATCTCGATCGGCAAAACGGTCTTCTTCCCCCACGGCGTGATCGCGGAGGTTTTTTCCGATCCGGTCTTCTACGTTTCGCTCGCGATCTTCGCTATGGCGGTGGTTTTCTCCTTTGTAAAACCGCTGAAAAAGCTCAGCCCGATCATCGTGATTCTGATTGCGGCGGGGCTCGGCATCGGCGCCGGCTACGCTTTGAACCTCTAAAGAATTACCTGCAAAAAACGGCAGAGAGCCAAAACTCTCTGCCGTTTTCATTTTTGCCGCTTTTATTCGAGCGTAAAGCTCAAAAGCGCGCTGTTGCCGAATCCGCGGTAGGTAAAATAGAGCGCGGTAATTCCGTCCGGAATATGGATCTCCGCCTCCGATTTTGTCCAGATCGTGCAGTGCGGAAGCTGAATTTCGCCGAGGACTTCGCCGTTCCACGCCGTTTTGACCTCGAGCTTTCCGCGCGTATAGCCGCGCGTCATCACGGAGATTTTCGTAATTCCTTTGCAGTCGAAGTACTTGAATCCCGCCGTGGAGCCTTCGTTCATATTCAGGATATAACCGGGTTCTTCGTCGCCGTCGCGTCCGTCCTGCGTGATGATCGGATGATCCGCCGAGAGCCAGAGGCCGTTGCCGCCCATGCTCCCGGTGAATTTGCTTTCAACCTTTTCCGTAAAGAGATTGCATGCGATATACGCGCCGTAAGTCCCTTTTCCGGGAAGCGGTCCGCCGTTGAGGCCGCAGGAGGTGATCTCCACCTGGGGGATCGAGCCGTCTTTTTCGATTTGGATCTCCTCTGCGCAGACCTGGCGGCTGTAATTGGTTCCGTTGGTGTGGCGGTGATAGAAGATATACCATTTTTCGCCGATCTGAACGATGCTGCCGTGGTTGTTTCCGCCGTAGTACATCGGCCGGTCGGCGGGTTTATACGTATCGATGCCGAGATCGTTGTTTGAGACGATCACGCCGCCGTAAACGAACCCGGAAAGCGGATCCTTTGAGGTCGCGTAGCAGAGCTCGTACATTTTTTCGGAGGAATAGACGAAATAATAGGTATCGCCGTTTTTGCGGATCGAGGAGGCCTCGAAGAACGCGTGGCCTTCAAAGGAAGTCCCCTGCGCGTACGCTTTGCTCGGCGCGACGATGCGCGGATCTTCGATAATCGTGAGCATATCCGGTCCGAGCACGCAGACTTCGGCGCCGCGGCTGGGGCCGGCCGGGCTCGAGCCGAACGCGAAGCCGGTATAGAGATAGGTCCGCTCCCCTTCGGTCAGTACGCCGGGATCGAACTGGAAGGCGTCTCCCTCGCGGTCGCCGAGGCGGGTTCCGTCGGGATAATGAACGTAGCCGTAAAACTCGTATTTGCCCGCGGGCGTATCGCAGACGGCTACGGAAATGAGCGAATAGTGATCGAGCGCATAATAGAGATAGTATCGCCCGTCCGGTCCGCGGGATACGTCCGGCGCATAGAGGCAGGCCGCGCCGTCGCGATTGATCGGATCGTCGGTCTTTTTGAAAATCACGCCTTCATAGCGCCAGGCGCCGAGATCGTCGATCGGAGCCGACCAGCAAACGTAATCGTTGAGACAGTAGGCGTAGCTGTTGAATCGGTCGTGAGATCCGTAGACGTAGACTCTGTTGTCGAAAACGTAAGGCTCGCCGTCGGGAACGTATTCCCAGGAAGGCAGATAGGGATTAAACGCCGGATGCTTCATATTCATCGCTCCTGTTCAAAATTCTGTTTTCAGAATATCATATTCTTCCGCCCGTTTCAATCCGGAAAATGATCCGGTACAAAGAAAAAGGCTCCCCAAAAATGATCGGGAGCCGATTTTTATTCTTTTTCCTTGATCAGATAAGGGGCCGTGTTTCTCAGTACGGGGATTCCGTTTTCAACCGCGCAGTCCGCCTGCCATCCGGCAAGATTTTTAACCGAATAGGAATAGTAGCTGCGCTTCGGTTCTGCAAGCGCTTCAAATACGGACATCACTGTTCCCCCATGGACGACGAAAACCGCGTCGCCCTGTGCAAGCTTCAGCGCTTCGAGGAACGCGTCGACACAGCGCGCGGCAAAATCCGCTTTTTTCTCGCCGCCCGGGCAGGGATCTTCACACATACTGTCGACCCAGGCGCGGTACTGGCGGTCGTTTTCCATTTCGTCGGCGTTTCTTCCTTCGAAAACGCCAAAATCCATCTCGCGAAGACCGTCGATCACGATCTGCTTCGCATTCGGAAAAAGGATCGAAGCGGTTTCTTTGGCGCGCCGGTAAGGAGAAACAAAAACGAACTCAAGGGAAGGATCCTTTTCGAGCGCTTCCGCTTCGGCGATTCCTATTTCGGAAAGCGGCTCGTCGGTCCGGCCGATATAGCGGCGTTCCTCATTACCGGGCGTTTTCGCATGGCGAATCATCAGAACACGCATCTTATTCCCCCTTGAGGATCTGCGGGATTCCCGCAACGATCCGCACGACCGTTTTCGCTTCTTTTGCGAGCAAAACGCAGAGACGCCCGGTCTGCTCGCGGAAAAACCGCTCTTGACTCGAAATCGGAATGACGCCGCTGCCGACTTCGCAGCAGATCACAACGTCTTTCCCGAGAAGAGACGGAACGAGCGAAAGCGCGTTTTCCGGATCTTTGCGGACGAGCTCTTCCAGAGAGCAAAGGACAGGGACCGGATCCTCCGGACACGTGGAGATCTGATCCTCACGATATCCGAGGGAACGCGCATACGCGCGTTTGCCGGCACCTTTGCCGCCTAAAATCAAAACCATAGCGTTACCACCCTTTCCGATAAAACAAGCCCCAGAAGCAGCGCAATCGAGCACAGCGAGATTCCGAAGCCCGCAAGGTCGCCGGACATTCCTCCGAACTGCTTTTTTGCCGTATGGCGAACGTAGAGATACACGAAAACGCAGGCGGCCGCCGAAACACATGCCGCAAGCCATGAAAGGACCGCCGCCCCGCAAAGGCAGAGGAAAATCCAGATCAGAAGGATCCAGGCGGAAGGTTTCGCCGCGGCTTCGTGGAACGTGCGCAGCATGCCCTCCCCTTTTGAGATCGGCAGCAGGCTGAGCATCGCACCGACGGCACGCGCCAGAACGTGGGTAATCCCGAACAGAATCATCGTTTTCCAATCGAGCGGCAGCGCCGCGCAGAGCCCGAAATAAAAGAGAACGTAGCAGCAGACGCCGAGAATCGCAAACGCGCCTGCATGCGGATCCTTCAAAATCGCGCGCTTTTTCTCGGGCGGCGCGTAGCTTTTCAGCGCGTCGATCGTATCGGCGAATCCGTCCATATGGATCCCGCCGGAAATCGCGATCGGCAGTATCGTTAAAACCACGGCCGAGAGGATCGCCGGCAGCGCGAGGAGCCCGGCGAGGAGCGTATAAAGATAGCAGAGCCCGCCGATGACGACGCCGATCAGCGGCAGGGCGGAAAGAAGCCCGCGCATATTATCGGCGCTCCATTCGATCATCGGCATCGGGATGATCGAGAAGGTCATGAATGCCGAAACGACGGAGCGATACACTGTTTTCATAAAGGCAATTCTCCTTTCAGGAGGATCGGGATCCCTGCTGCCATTTCGATCACGGTATCCGCTTTTTCCGCGAGCGCCGCGTTGATTTTGCCGAGCGCGCGGATATAATCGGTGGTCGATGGCGAATAGACGATCCCGTCGCTGCCGATTTCATTCGTGATGACGACGAGCGTTTCGCATTGCGGAAGAAGGGCGTCGACCCCGGAGAGGACGCGCTCGACCGGATCGCTTTGATTGCCGTTATCATCAAACATCTCGTTGGCGGTCAGATTCGCAGCGCATTCAAGCAGCGCGGTCCCTTTGGAAGGCAGCTTCAAAGCGGCGTAATCGCGGTAACGCTCGATCGTTTCAAAGCCTTTTCCCGCGCGCATGGCCCGGTGGCGCGCAATGCGCTTTTCGCCTTCTTCGCCGTACGGCTGCATTGCAGCGAGATAATAGCGCGGAGCGGGAGCGGAAACGCAGATTTTTTCGCCGTAATAGCTTTTGCCGCAGCCGGATCCGCCGATCAGAAGGATCATCATGTTCCCTCTCCTCCCTGCGGCACGTACTGCTCGATGCCGGTATCCCGGAATAAAACGGAACCGTGGTAAACCGAAAGCGCAGCGTCGAAAAGCGGCAGCATACAGACGGCGCCGGTTCCTTCCCCGAGCTTCATATCGGCAAAGAGAAACGCCTGAAGCCCGAGCGATGAGAGGATCGCTTTTGCGACCGGCTCGGCGGAACAATGGCTCGCAAACATCGCAATTTTACAG
>CACZON010000161.1 GCA_902782805.1 Oscillospiraceae bacterium | reverse complement strand
AGATGTGGGCGAGACCGAGGCGGTTGGGATCCTTCTCGATGTCCACGGTTTCCGGTTTGCACATCAATTCGATCCAGCCCGGTCCGTTAAGCTCCATGATATAGGAATAATAGTTCTTTGCGGGATTGTTGAAGGTCTTGAGAACTTTCGCTCCGAAATAGCTTTCAAAGAATGTTTTTGCGCCTTCCAGATCCTTTACGAAAATTCCGACGTTTCTGAGATACATGTTGATTCCCTCCGATTGATTTGTTTTTGTATTAGAAAGCCGGGACAAAAACGCCCGGCTTTTCTTATTCTCCCTGCGGCAGCGCCTCGGCTGCCTCTTCGTCTTTCTGATTCACGGACGCCCAGGTTGTGGACTTGTAGATGAACTCCTTGGTTCTTTCCTTCTGCGGATTCTCAAAGAATTCCTTCGCGGTGTTCTCCTCCACGATCTCTCCGTCTTCCATGAAGACGACACGCGTCGCAACCTTTCTTGCGAACTCCATCTCGTGGGTGACGACGATCATCGTTCTGCCCTCGTCGGCGAGCTGCTTGATAACCGTGAGGACCTCGCCGGTCAGTTCGGGATCGAGCGCGGAAGTCGGTTCGTCAAACAGAACGACCTCCGGGTTCGTTGCGAGCGCCCGCGCGATCGCGACTCTCTGCTGCTGACCGCCGGAGAGCTTGGAGGGATAGTAGTCCATACGGTCGGCGAGACCGACTCTCTCGAGCAGTTCCTTTCCGATTGCCTCGGCCTGTTCCTTCGGCATCTTCTGGGAGACTCTCAGCCCCAGGGTGACGTTTCCGAGCGCAGTCTTGTTTCCGTACAGATTGAACGTCTGGAACACGAAACCGACCTTCCTGCGGTAGTTGCGCAGCGCCCTGGAGGAGATCTTCTTCATGTCGTACTGCTGGTCGTCCATAATCAGTGTTCCGCTGTCCGCCTTGGTAAGGTAGCCGGCGCAACGCAGCAGCGTTGTCTTTCCTGAGCCGCTGGGCCCGAGGATCGCGACGACGTCTCCCTGATTGACATCCAGACTTACGTTTTTAAGGACGACGTTATCCCCGAATTTCTTGTTCACATTCAGAAGCGTATACATATCATCTCCTCCTTTCCAGCCAGGCTTCGGTCTTGCGCTGAACCACGGTGAGCACCGAGCAGAAAATCAGATAGATCAGACCGGCTTCCAGATACAGCCAGAAATAATCGTAGGTTCTCGAGGCGATTCTCTGCGCCGTCGCGAGAATCTCTACAAGGGCGACGTTGTATGCGAGGGACGTATCCTTCACGAGCCCGATGATGGAGTTCGACAGCGGAGGGAAGGCGGTGCGCAGTGCCTGCGGCACGATGACGTGAATCATCGCCTGCCAGAACGACAGGCCGTCGCAGTAGCAGGCCTCGAGCTGACCGATCGGCACGGACTGGATTGCGGCCCGGACCGTCTCTGAACAGTACGCGCCCACGCTGAGCGACATGACGATCCACGCGCTCACGAACGAACTGAATCTGATTCCGATATTGGGAAGACCGAAATAGACAACGAACAGCTGTACGATCATAGGAGTGCCTCTTATGATCCATACGTAGATTCTCATAAGCTGCTTGAGTACCGGGATCTTGGTGATCTGTACCAGCGCTACGAGAAAAGCGATCATCAGGCCGGTGGAAAACGCGGCCAGCGTAAGGGGGATCGAGACTTTCAGTCCGACCATAAACAGTTTCCCGAAGGATTCTGCCAGTTCCGTGAGGATTCGTTCACTCATCTGCCAATCGACTCATTTCTGTTTCAGTATCTTTGTAAATCGGCCTGCAGAAAGCAATCCCGCAGGCCGATGTGTTGATCTTTGGGTTGAATCAGCCTTTCGTCGTGTCAACGTCGAAATACTTGATTGCGAGATTGGAGAGCGTACCGTCTTCTCTCGCCTTGTTGAGCGCCTCGTTCATAACCTTGACGAGATCCTCGTTTCCTTTCAGTACCGGGAAGTAGGCATTGGGCTTCGGATCGCTGACCATGATGATCTTGAACATGGACGCCTCTTCCGGATGCTGCTTGAAGTAGTCCGCGAAACCGACGTTTGTGCCGAAGGTGATTTCAGCGCGGCCGTTGACCACTTCGCTGATCGCCTGAGCGGCTTCCTTGACCTCGTCGAAAACGACGCCGGCGTCCTCGGCGATCTTGCCGATGGTGCTGGTCGGATCGTTGGCGGAAACCTTGCCTCTCGCGTCTTCGAGTTTCTGTACGGAATCATTGTCCGCGAGCGCCATGATGGCGTACTGCGTGTAGTTGTACGGCTCAGAGAAATCATACTTCAGAGCTCTGTCCTCATTGTACGCGACGCTGTTCGAGACGGAATCGATCTGACCGCCGTCGAGCGCGGCGAATATGGAGCTCCACGCTGTTTCCGTAAACCGGGCTTCCACTCCCATGTAGGAGGCGACATATCTGGCAACGTCGACGTCATAGCCGACCAGCTCGTCATTGTCGTTATGGAAGGTGTAGGGACTCCAGGTCCCTTCGGTTCCGAAGATAATATATCCGCGTTCTTTGATCTCCGCGAGGCGGCCGGTAGCTTTTTCTTCCTTGCTGCATCCGGAAAGGACGGCGAACGCAAGAATCGCGACAAGCAGCAACGCGATAATTCTCTTTGTCATTTGTGTATCCTCCTTAAAAATAATAATGCTTCGTGCTCCTTTCGGAAGATCACGAAATCTAACACGCCGTGTTTTGAAAATCACGGGAGTCGGCTGAATGAAAAAAGTTGCCGCAACGCGGTGTTTTCGCATGAAAAAACCGGAATTATGGCATCGGATCCTGTTCGTAGACAAAAATCCGTATTAATAGTTCCATTTTAACACAATGAGGAAAATCCGTCAATAATTTGTTGCGGATCATCCGGGGGGCGGAAAACATTCCGGCTGTCTGACACCGAAAGCAGGAATGATAAGTGACCGCAAAAGTTCCTCATCGTCAGAAGGAGAAGCGGAAGGTTCCGGCGGCAGCGGTTCCGAAGGCCTTCCGGCCGATTTTACGGCCGGAGCGTCTTCCTTTGTGACGCTGCAGTATTGACATAGATCGGAAAGAGTGGTATTGTTTTTTTAGCTAATAAGACGAATTTCGGCATCATTCTTTCGCTTTTTCCGGCGGCGGACGTCCGTGCTTCCGAAATGCCGGAACACCGGCGGGAAAGAGCGGTACAAAAAGAAAGGCAGGGATCACTTATGGAGGCAGAGAAGAAAAACGTAATAGAAGTCAGGATGTTCGGAAATCTGTCGATCACCTATAACGGCCGTCAGCTTTTGGAAAGCCGGAGTTCCGAAACACAGTTCAACTATCTGATGCAGCTTCTTCTGTATTTCCGCGAACAGGGCGTAACGCGTGCGCAGCTTCGCGACGTGCTGTTTGAGGACCGCGAGATCGAAGACGTTCAGCACGCGATGCGCAATATCATCTACAACGCAAAAAAACGGCTCTCGGCAAACGGTCTGCCCGCTTTGAACTATATCGAGTATTCGGGGGGCGTCTACCGCTTCACGAATCAGATCCCTGTTATTTCCGATACCGACCGGATGCGAGAGCTTTCCGAGAAAGCGGCCTCTCAAACCGATCCGGAAAAGAAACTCGCTCTGCTGCTCGATGCCTGCCGCGTCTACACCGGAAGCTTTCTCAAGATGCACAGCGGCATCCTCTGGGTTTCCGAGGAACAGCGCCGCTGGCGCGCGGTTTTCCGGCGCTGCGCCGAAGAGGCGGCGGAGCTTCTCCGCATGAAAAAGGATTACACCGAGCTGTCGAGGCTCGGAGAATATGCATCGAAAGTTGACCCGTTCTCAGACTGGGAGAGTCTTCAGATCGAATCGCTCTCAGCGGCCGGAAAATACGAACAGGCGCAGGACCTTTTTGACAGAACAACGGAAGCGTATATCCTTGAGCACGGTATTCGCTCGCGCGAGTATCTGCGGGAGCTGTCGAACCGTCTGTGTGCGCGGATGTATCACCGCTATGAGGAAATCGACGATATCCAGGGAGAACTCAACGATCCGGAGGATCCGACGAAGGGCGGATATCTCTGTTCTCTTCCGGTTTTCCAGGGAATCTACCGTACCGTGGAGCGCACGATGGAACGTCACAGCGATATGGTCTTCCTGATGCTCTGCACGATTGTGGACAGCAAGGGCAACCCGATGAACGAGGGTGCGATGCTTGACGAGCTGTCGGACCGCCTCTGCGACGCCGTAACGAGATCCGTACGTCACAGCGATACCGTGGCGCGCTACGGAAAAGGACAGTATCTCGTGCTGCTCCTGCATACGCCGCGCGAAAACTGCCCGATCATTCAGAAACGTATCAATCAGAACTTCCTGATCGGCCGTCAGCGTACCGGAGTCAAATACCACGTAAATTCCGTCATTCTCACCTCTCTGTAAAAACACACGGGAACAGATGCATGGTATAACGGCTCAGTATGATTCCGCCTTTCTGCGGATCCGACGCTCAAAGACGCAGCGGGGGAGAACAAGCCCTCTGAATCAGTTCGAAGCAACGCATATAAATCTTAAAATTCTATCAATAAATCCTTCCCGTTCCGGAACACGGGCGTCTCATCCGGGGGGATCTTTTCCCGCGCGCCGGCGCTCGGATCTATGAAAAAACGGAGAACGGCATTCAAGATCCGGAGCCGAACCGCAGACGCAGCGACCCGTACGACAGTATTTGAGGAGGTCAGACCTTTATGACAGACAGACAGGCACTAATTCGCTCCGCGAGCTCAAAGCGCAGCATTCTCGTTGTTGAGGACGAGATGATCAACCGGGAGCTTCTCGGTTTTCTGATCGGGGACGAATACCACGTCCTTTTCGCGGAGACCGGCGCCGCGGCGCTGGAAATCATCAAAGAGCAGTATCATATGCTCAGCCTCGTGCTGCTGGATCTGAACCTTCCCGATATGAAGGGCCAGGAGATCCTGCGCAGCATCAAGGAAGACGGGGAAACCGCGAATCTTCCGGTCATCGTTATGACGGCGGATTCCGACGCCGAGGTGGAATGTCTCGTTCTGGGCGCCATAGACTTTATCCCGAAGCCGTACCCGAAGCGTGAGGTTATTCTGGCGCGCATCCTGCGCACGATCGAGCTCTTTGAGGAGCGCGACATCATCCGTTCCACGGAGCGCGACGCGCTTACCGGGCTT
>CACZON010000160.1 GCA_902782805.1 Oscillospiraceae bacterium | reverse complement strand
GATACGAAAAAGGTCCGCAGCATCCGGCTGCGGACCTTTTCACTGTATTTCGTTCGTTTTTCCTCGTCCGGAACCGCGGTCAGGAAATCGCGCTGAGGATCACGGAGCCGATCAGCAGCAGGGCGCATACGATCGCGACAACGCGCACCCAGATTTTCGTGTTTTTCATCTTTTGCCCTCCTGCGGTTTTTTCTTATTATATCACGGCGCTTCCGTTCTGTAAACGCTTCTTTTCCGATCGTCCGTGCCGCAGAGGCAAAGGCTTGACATTGCCTTTGCCGGATGGTATGATGATCTTACAAAACGGAACGCTTGGAAGGAAAGGAGAAAGTCATGAAACGGGCTTTTGTGTGCAATTCTATGATGATGCGCACGCGCACCGATGTGTGCGCGGCCTTCGGCGTGTCTTTTTCCGGAAACTCCCAGAGCGCATAAAGGGCCGACGCGCCCTGCTTGAACCGCCTTTTTCGGGGAGCTTCGCGGAAGCTTCCCGATTTTTTTGCAATTTCGGGACCCCTAACAGTTGAATTCTGAAAAAACAAACAGAAACGGAGCAGGAAACATGGAGAAAAAAACGTTTTATATCACAACCCCGATCTATTATCCTTCGGGCAAACCGCATATCGGCCACAGCTATACCACCGTCGCGAGCGACGCGATTGCGCGCTATAAACGGATGCAGGGCTACGACGTCATGTTCCTGACCGGAACGGACGAACACGGCCAGAAGATCGAGCTCAAGGCCGCCGAAGAGGGCGTTACTCCGAAAGAGTACGTCGACAGGATCGTTGCGATGTTCCAGGATACCTGGAAGCTGCTCAATATCTCGAACGATAAATTTATCCGCACGACCGACGGTTACCACGAGAAAGCCGTTCAGAAAATCTTCCGCGCGCTCTATGACCGCGGCGAGATCTATAAAGGCAAATACGAAGGCTGGTACTGTACGCCCTGCGAATCCTTCTGGACCGAAACCCAGCTTGTCGACGGGAAATGCCCGGACTGCGGCCGCGAGGTAAAGCGCGCGAGTGAAGAAGCGTATTTCTTCCGCCTTTCGAATTACGGCGACCGTCTTCTCAGGCTCTACGAGGAGAATCCCGAATTCATCCAGCCGGAGAGCCGCAAAAACGAGATGATCAGCTTTATCAAACAGGGCCTCGAGGATCTCTGCGTCTCGCGCACGAGCTTTACCTGGGGCATCCCGGTCGATTTCGATCCGAAGCACGTCGTCTACGTCTGGGTCGACGCGCTCTCAAACTATATTACCGCCCAGGGCTACGGCAGCGAGGATGATTCCGACTACCGCAAATACTGGCCGGCGGATATCCACTTCGTCGGCAAGGAGATCGTCCGGTTCCATACGATCATCTGGCCGGCAATGCTCATGGCGCTCGAGCTCCCGCTGCCGAAGCGCGTCTACGGCCACGGCTGGCTGCTTTTCGGCGACGGCACGAAGATGAGCAAATCGAAGGGCAACGTCGTCGACCCGAACATCCTCTGCGCGCGCTACGGCGTCGACGCGATCCGCTACTTCCTCCTTAGGGAGATCCCCTTCGGCGCAGACGGCCTCTTTACAAACGAGGCGCTGATCAACCGGATCAATTCCGACCTCGCCAACGACCTCGGCAACCTCCTTTCGCGTACGACCGCGATGGTCGAAAAATACTTCGGCGGCGTGATCCCCGCCGAGCGTGAAGCCGCGGCGCTCGACGAAGAGCTGATCGCAATGGGCAGCACGCTGCGCGAAAAGTGCGACCGCTTCATGAATGCGTTCCAGTTCTCGAACGCGCTCACCGAAATCTGGAGATTTATCGCGCGGACGAATAAATATATCGACGAAACGATGCCTTGGGCGCTTGCAAAGGACGAAAGCCGCAAAGCCCGTCTCGCCGCGGTGATGTACAATCTCTGCGAGGCGCTGCGGATCGTTTCGGTCCTGATCGCGCCGTTTATGCCGCAGACCGCGCCGAAGATCCAGGCGCAGCTCGGCCTTTCAAAGGACGACGTAACCTACGAGAGCGCCGGCGCTTGGGGCAAAACACCCGCGGGCGTCACCGTTTCGAAGGGCGAAACGCTCTTCCCGCGCATCGACGTGGATAAAGAGATCGAAGAACTCAACGCGATCATCGCGTCTCCGGCGCCCGCCGCGCCCGAAACGCCGAAGATCGAAGGCCTCGCCCAGATCGGGATCGAGGAGTTTGCGAAGGTTGAGCTTCGCATCGTAGAAATCAAGGCCTGCGAGCCGATCAAAAAGGCGAAAAAGCTCCTCAAGCTGACCGTCGACGACGGCGCCGGTGAGCGCACGGTCGTCTCCGGCATCTCGAAATGGTACAAACCCGAAGATCTGATCGGTCATAAGGTCGTCTGTGTTGCGAACCTCAAGCCCGCTGTCCTGCAGGGCGTCGAAAGCTGCGGCATGCTGCTCGCGGCCGATACGCAGGAAGGCGAAGTCAAGGTCCTCTTTGCCGACGGCTTCCCGACCGGCGCGATGCTCCGTTAAGAGGATTTCATGAACATTTTTGATTCCCACGCGCATTACGACGACGAAGCCTTCGATCCCGATCGCGAAGCGCTGATCGCCTCGCTCCCGGAGCGCGGCGTTTCCGAAGTGCTGAACGTCGGCGCTTCCTTCGAGGGCTCGCTGCGCTCGGTCGAATTCGCGCAGAAATACGGTTTTTTCTACGCCGCGGTCGGGATCCATCCCGAATATGCCGCCGACGCCGAAGAACAATACCTGCCGAAGCTGGAAGCGCTCTTTGCGAATCCGAAGGTGCTCGCCGTCGGCGAGATCGGCCTCGATTACCATTGGGCGGAGAATCCGCCGCGCGAAATCCAGAAGCGCGTTTTCGAGCGGCAGATCGAGCTTGCGCAGAAGCTTGGGCGGCCGATCCTCGTCCACAGCCGCGACGCCGCGGCCGATACGCTTGAAATTCTCGGGAAATACCGCCCCGCGGGCGTGATGCACTGCTTTTCCGGCAGCGTTGAAACCCTGCGCGAGGTCCTCGCGCTCGGGATGTATATCTCTCTCGGCGGCGCGGTGACCTTCAAAAACGCGAAAAAAGCGAAAGCCGTTGCCGCGGCAGTCCCCGCAGACCGGCTTTTGCTCGAGACGGACTGCCCCTATATGGCGCCGGAGCCCAACCGCGGCAGGCGCTGCGATTCCTCGATGATCCGCGATACGGCGGCGGTGATCGCCGCGCTGCGCGGGGAAGAGGTTGAAACCCTGGTCGGGCGCTGCCGCGAAAATACGCTGAGGATGCTCGGCCTTTGAAATAACAAAAGACGGTGCAGCCCTGTTTCCGGGATGCACCGTTTTCAAAAAACGGATACGGAGGGAACTTCCATGATGAACGCAGCGAAAATCCGCAAGATCCTTCGGGAAAACGATTTCGTTCATACGAGCGGCACCGAAGAAGAGAAACGGGTTGCCGAATATCTCCGCTTCGAGGCGCAGGCGCTCGGCGCGAACACCTCGGTCGAGCCGTTTGCGGTCCCGATGGCGAAGATCAAAAGCGTCCGCGTTACGGCGGACGGAAAGGAGATTCCCGCAAAGGGCTATTTCCTCTGCGGCAGCGGCCAAACGGAAGGCGAGCTTTGCTACCTGCCGAATACGGACCGCGTCTCGCTTTCAACCGTCCGCGGGAAAATCGTCCTGCTCGATTCCGGCGCCGGCCATTTCGTCTATCAGGACCTTTACGCAAACGGCGCGGCCGGACTTCTGACCTACGACGGCAACGTTCATTATCCCGACCGTGATATCGATCAGAAGGAGCTGCGGCCTTACGTTTCGCTCGGCAAAAAGATGCTTGCGGCGAACCTCAACGCGAAGGACGCCTTCACGCTGGTCAAAGACGGCGTCAAAACCGTAAAAATCGAGATCGACCAGGAGGAATACGAGGGGCAGTCGCAGAACGTGATTGCCGAAATCCCCGGGGAAACCGACGAATGGATCGTTCTTTCCGCCCATTACGATACGACTTCGCTCTCCCACGGAAGCTATGATAACCTTTCCGGCTGCATCGGGCTTCTCTGCATCCTCGAGGCGATGCGGAAGAAAGCGCCGCACCGCTGCGGGCTGCGCTTCGTTTTCTGCGGCAGCGAGGAGCGCGGGCTGCTCGGGTCGAAGGCCTATACCGAGGCGCACGAGGAAGCCCTCAAAAACGTTGCGCTCAATATCAACCTCGATATGATCGGCACCTACATGGGCCGCTTTATCGCCTGCGTCTCCGCGGAGGAGGCGCTCGGGAGCTATCTGCGCTATCTCAGCGCGGAGCTCGGCTTTGCAGTCGCGCCGCGGCAGGGCGTCTATTCGAGCGATTCCACGCCCTTCGCGGATAAAGGCGTGCCCGCGCTCTCCTTTGCGCGCATCGCCGGCGCGAACCAGGCGACGATCCACAACCGCTACGACCGCATTTCGCTGCTCTCGCCGGAGCGGATCCTCTCCGATTCGGCGTTCATCGCGGAATTTACCCGCCGCATGGCCGACAGCGTCAAATGCCCCGTCTCGCGCGAGATCCCCGAAAAGATCCGCGGCGAGCTGGACGAATACCTCAACCGCAAGCGCAAAAAAGAATAAGCAATCGCCAAAAAACGGCCGGCAGTTTTTCTGCCGGCCGTTTTCTTTTGCTTTTCGGGCGCGTTATTTCCGGGATAGCGTTTCGAGGAGCTTTGGGATCTGCGCCGGGGAATCGGCGAGCAGCTGTGCGCCCGCTTCGAGCAGCGCTTCGCGGCTTCGGAAGCCCCAGGTTGCCGAGATCGCCGCGATTTCGGCGTTCTTCGCCGTTGCGAGGTCGACCTCGGAATCGCCGATATAGACGCATCCTTCTTTGGAGACGCCGAGCGAACGCAGGATCTCGTACACCGCGGCGGGATCCGGCTTGCGGGGCAGATCCTCGCGCTGGCCGAGCACTTTTGCAAAAGGAACGCCCGGGAACACCTGCGCGACGACCGCGTTGGTCATGTCGTCCGGCTTGTTGGAATTGACCGCGAGCAGGAACCCGGCTTTGCGCAGCGCCTCGAGCAGCTCGACGATGCCCGGATACGGCGCCACAAGGTAGGCCGGCTTTTCGGCGTAGACGGCGTCATAGCGCTTTCGCAGGCGTGCGATCAGCGCCTCGTTGTATTCGCCGAAGCGAAACGCGGCCATCCGGCGCATCAGGCGGTCCGCGCCGTTGCCGATAAAGCGGCGGTATTCTTCGGTCGGGATTTCTGCGGCGCCCAGCGCGCGCAGCGCTTCGTTGCCGAAATACGCGATCGAAGCGAGCGTATCCGCCAGCGTGCCGTCGAGATCGAAAATGCAGAGTTTGATCATAAAAAGCCTCTGAAACTGCTTTGGTTTTTTCTTTATTGTAATACGCGGGAATACTTTTGTCAAAAATCCGTCATACTAAAAAGGAAAAAAGTTTAAAGTTTTATCAGAGAACGATCCGGTTCTTTTCACCTTCTTTTCACAGGCTTTTGCGAAAATAGAAGCGTCAAAAAGAAACGAACCCTTTGAGAGAAAGGATGGACGATATGAATTACGAACCGAACGATTATTATCAGAACGGACAGAACGATCCGCGGCAGCCTTCTCAGGGAAGCTCCGCGCAGTATTACTGGGACGGCAATACCTATCGCGCCGTCTATCAGAACGTCCGGCAGAGCGCGCCGTATACCGAGCCGAAGAAAAAGAAAAAGGGCGGAAAGATCGCCCTCTTCGTACTGATCGGCGTGCTTTGCTGCGCGCTGGTCTCCGGCGGTACGCTCGCGGGATTCCTCGCGCTGGTCGAGAACGGCGCGATCGCGCTGCCGAACAGCGCTTCAAGCGTGGAGCCTGCCTATACGATCACAAAGCTGATTTCTTCCGAAACGAGCAAGAAAGCCGAGGATACGGCGGAAAGGCTCACCGAAACGCAGATCGCGGAAAAGGTCCTGCCCTCGATCGTGCTGATCGAAAACTACCAGATCTCCTCGGGCTACGGATATTCCTCCGGCGAGCTGACCCCTGCGGGCGAAGGCTCCGGGATCATCGCTTCGTCCGACGGCTATATCATCACGAACGCCCACGTCGTCGCCGGCGCGAGCGCCCTGAAGGTTGTGACCTACGGCGGCGAACGCTATGAAGCGACGCTGATCGGCAGCGACGCCGTTACGGACGTTGCGCTTGTGAAAATCGAAGCGGAAAATCTTCCGGCGGCGGAATTCGGCTCTTCTTCCGATCTGAAAGTCGGTGAAAAGGTTCTGACCGCGGGCAACCCCGGCGGTTCGGAATTCAACTTCTCGATCACGGTCGGCTACGTTTCCGCGCTCAACCGGACCGTCACCAACAGCGAGACCGGCTATTCAATGGACTGCATCCAGACCGACGCGGCCGTCAACCCCGGTAACTCCGGCGGCGCGCTGGTCAACGAATACGGCCAGGTGGTCGGCATTGTCTCCTCGAAGATCGTTTCGGTCAATTTCGAGGGCCTCGGCTTCGCGATCCCGATTGACGACGCCCAGGGGATCGTCTCGAATCTCAAGGCCTACGGCTACGTCAAGGACCGCGCGGCGCTCGGCGTCTCCGGACAGTATATCGACGAGGTCACGGCGCGCTTCTACGGCCTGACGCAGGGCTGGTACGTCTATTCGGTAACGAATCCCTCGCTCGCGGCGGCGGGGATCCAAAAGGGCGACGTGCTGACCGAAATCGACGGCAGAGAGATCACCTCTTCCGCAACGCTCGCGAAATACCTGCTCCAGAAAAAGCCCGGCGATACGGTGACCTTAAAGGTTGCCCGCGGCTCCGCATCGTTTGAAGCGGACGTCGAACTCGCGCAGGTCCGAAACGAAGGATAAAGAGAATCACGCCTGTAACAGAAAACGAAAAGAAGCTCTCCGAAACAGAGAGCTTCTTTTTTTCGCAGTATGAATCAGAGGGCGGCAGGCTGCTTGCCCGTTGCTGCGCGCCGGCCCTGCGGCTTTTATAACGCAGGGTTCTCCGGTGGGATGAGTAAGTGCGCCGCCCGGCAAGGCGCTGCTGTGCTTCGCCGCCTGCGTTCTGCCCTCGGGGAGCACACAGCAAAAGCCTTCCCCTCGCAGGGGAAGCCGTTGATCGGCGCACCTCTTGAGCCGTTCCCTTTGAGACGGGAGGTGTTGGGATAAATCCACCGAACAAAGCAAACGAAAAAAGAACGGAATCTGCCGGCGCTATCGGCCTTCCGTTCTTTTTCTTTGCGTTGCAAATGCTCCGGCGCGGCGAAAACAATCCTCCCTGAAACCTGAAGGTTTCTTTCCTCCTTTACACAAGGAGGGTTTCCCGCGCCGCAGCCGTTCTCTTTTCAGGAAGCTTCCGTAGAATTTCAGCTCCCTTGTGTAAAGGGAGCTGGCGCGAAGCGCCTGAGGGATTGTCTGCTGCAAAGCGATCGATTTTCAGAATGATCTGAAAAGAAGACGGTTTTTCGTATAACGGGATTTATCGTCCTTCTTCGATCAAGTACAAATAAAAGACGCCATGGAAACAATCCCCCCGTCATCCTTACGGATGATTTCAAAACGGAAATCCGGCTGCATTTTTTATTCTGTCGCTTCAAAAAATCCCGTTTTCGCTGCCGCGTCGGTGTTGTCCGGCAAAAGTCCCGTCAGATACCGCCGCACCAGATCGAGCGCGGTGGAAGCGGCGCGGATGCGGATCATGCCCCGCTCGGCGCGTTTTCCGCCGCCGGGCATACGGGAAACGTAGATCTTTTTG
>CACZON010000159.1 GCA_902782805.1 Oscillospiraceae bacterium | reverse complement strand
CTCCTCGTATTTTTTCGAGATCACGTAGAGCTGGATCTGCGCTTTGCCGAGGATCATCGCTTTATCGAGGATGATGCTCTCGAGCACGAGAACGATGATGCCGAGCAGCGTATCCTCCGTCGGCGCGAAGATCGCCTGCCCGCCTACGACGATCGCGTCCATCAGGTAGACGAACAGGGCGACCGGAAGGTGGAAGATCTTATTGAGAACGAGCGTCACGATATCCATCCCGCCCGTTGAGGAGCCGACGCGCATCACCAGCCCGAGCGAAACGCCCATCAGGCAGCCTGCGAAGATCGCGGCGGTAAGGCGGTTCGCCGTAAGCTGCGCGATCCCGGGGATCCGCTCGAAAACGCCGAGAAAGACCGGGTAGAGCAGCGAGCTCGCGACCGTTGTAATCGCGAACTTCTTCCCGAGGACGATCAGACCGAGGAGCAGCAGCAGTACGTTGAGAATGAGGATGATCATCGAAACGTCGAGCTGCGGATAAATGTGCGAGAGAACGATGCCGATCCCGGTCGTCCCGCCCATGATGATGCTGTGCGGAATGATAAACGCCGCCACCAGAAACGCCAGCAGCGCGTTTCCGGCGAGCATGCAGAGCGTCGTTACGGCGAACCGCTTCCACGCTTTATCGTAAGGTTTCATCGAAATCCCTTCTTTCCTTTCCATTTTACCAAGCGCGGATTTATTATTCAATCTTTTTACGGTATTCCCCCGCATCATATTCTTAATCGTATGGTTTATTTTTGTTCGCGCCGGCTCCGTTTGTTGTCCACTTCGGAAACAAATTAGCAAATTAACAATTTAAGTGCTAAAAGTTCACAATTCGTTCATGAATTCCCGAAAAACGGTGCTATAATGTACTTGTAAGAACGAAAGAGAGAGCGAAAGGCGGGCAGAAACCGGTATGCACCGGCCGATGCCTGCGAGAATCCGCAAAAACGCCTTTGCTCCCCCGCTTGACAGAATTCTTTGGAAGGTGATCCCCATGCAGCAATCTGAAAACGCGCGTTCCGCCTTCACTTCGCGCGAATAAATCAAGCGAATCGGCAAACCCTAATTTCAATTGATTTATGGAGGTATGCATTATGTTGACACGCAGAAACAATAACGGTCTTTCGACCTACAATCCGTTCCAGGAACTCGATAATTTTGAAAGAAACTTCTTCGGCGATCTCTTCCCGCGTTTCGATCGCTCTTCCCTTACCGCTTTTAAAACCGATATCACCGACGAGGGCGATTCCTACAAGAACGAAGCCGATCTTCCGGGCTTCAAAAAGGAAGATATTCACCTCGACGTTTCCGATAACATCCTGACCCTCTCGGCAGAACGCCACAGCGAACACGAGGATAAAGAGAAAAACGGCAAGTACCTGCGCTGCGAGCGTTCCTACGGCTCCTACAGCAGATCGTTCGATCTGACCGACGTCAAATCGGACGACATCACCGCCAAGTACGAGGACGGCGTCCTGACCCTCAATCTGCCGAAGAAAACCAAAGAAGTCCCGGCTTCAAGAAGGATCGAGCTGCAATAATCCGGGAAAAGCCAAAAAGGCTGCGGTTTCCCCCGCGTATGCCCGGGAAGCTTAGGAAACGGTCAAATTGAATCCTGCTTTGTACCCCTGCGGGGCTGTGCCGAACGGTGCAGCCCCGCGTTTCTTTTCTGCCGTTTTTGCCGGAGCCGAGCGCAATCGGCCGGATTTTAAGCGGTTCGCAAACAGCAGAAAAGCCCGGAAAAATCCGGGCTTTCAAAGCATGATACAATGAACGGGAATTATTCGTCCGCCAAGGTCCAGTCGCTGCGCACGCCGCGCAGATCCGAAACGAAAACGCGGGTATCGACCGAGGAAACCCAGCACAGCGGGATCGGTTCGTCCTCGAGGCGGGCGATCTTTTTGCTGCCGTCCGGTGCATCCGGGTCCTTCAGATAGATATCGAAGTCCCAGGAAGAATACCATTCGTCCGGATGCGCGACGCTGACGATCAGCTGCTTTGCGGCATAAAGATAGCTCAGCCGTACCAGATCGTTCGAACCGATCTCAATCCCCTCCATGTCGAGGTAGGTCACCTCGTCGGGGGAAGCGCTTCTCGCCGAAACGCTGGCGGGGCGGTTATTGTCGACGACAAGATAGGTTTTCCCCGCGATATGGAACTGCGCCGTAACGGGTTTTCCCTTCAGCTCGGCAAACTCGATCACCGGTTCGTTCGGGTTGATTTTCGGCACGAACACGAGCCCGGTTCCTTCCTGCGCGTTGCCGTTGATGAAGATCCCCTCTTCCGTTACCAGAAGCGGATCGCCGTAGCCCGTATTTCCGAAATTGCCGCTTTTGTCAAGGCTGTATACGCTGCCGTTATCGCGCAGATACAGCTTCCCGCCGAAGACGTTGGAGAACCAGACGGTGCCGGCCGGAGAGCGCAGCACCTGCAGCACGGTCTCTTCCCCGCTCTTCGGATCGATCGAAATCAGTTCCTGACGTTCGTCCGATACGGTTTCGAGCGCCGCGAGCCGGCCGGAAAAAACGCAGAGATCGGTATAGGAGCCGGATTTAGAGGTTTTTGCCTGCGCAAGGGAATCGTTTTTTACGTTGAAGACAACGATCCCGTCT
>CACZON010000158.1 GCA_902782805.1 Oscillospiraceae bacterium | reverse complement strand
TCGGAAGAGGGTTCCGGCTCGGAAGAGGGTTCCGGTTCACTTGAAGGCTGCGCTTCGGAAGCGGGTGCGCTCTCCTGCTGCGAGGAGGCCGGCTCTGCGGAAGAAGCCGGGGTCTGCGAACATCCGGCGAAGGCGAACAGAGCGATCGCCGCGATCAACAGACATGCTATGCTGCGGATAAATTTCTTGTTCATGGTGTTTCTCCTTTTTCCTGGTCCTCTGACCTGCTGATAATATTCGAATAGGCTGTTTTGGCGCTGACGCCGCGGAGCTTTCCGATTTTGCCGGAAAGGCTGCTGATCACATCCTGGGGCGCGTCGATCGCGATGCAGATGATGTAGATCCCTTTCTGGCGGTACGGAATCCCCATGCGGCCGATGATATATTCTCCGTAGGAATGGAGAAGCTTATTCATCGCCTCAACGGAACTGTAATCTTCGATGATAATAGAAATTGAAGCAACTCTCGTTTCCATAAAAACCTCCGAAAAAAAGCCGCACCTGAGGGTGCGGCCGAATCAAAGATCCATCTTCGATACTACAGCCTTTCACCTCAAATAGATTTCAGTGTCAGATTCGAGTATGTTTTTATTCGATTCGCCGCAAGAGCTTCTCACGGCTCATCCTGAACCATTATATACACAGACCGGGGGTTTGTCAACAAAAAACTCCGCCGCGGTCGAAAAAAAGAAACCCGCGGCGGAAAATCTATAGAAAGCGGAACTTCGGCTCCGCTTTACTATAGTATGCCCCGGGTTTTGCGGTTGTTATTTATTCGTCGCCGCGATTTTTCCGCGTTTTCAGATAAAAAAGGACGATCGCCGCAAGCGCGGCAACGATCACCACGCGGAAAACGATCCCCGTCGCTCCGCCGAACATCTGCCATTCGGGGTGAATTGCGTCGAGGAGCCACCAGACGCCGAAAACGACCAGCACACCGCCGGCCAAATAGAAGATCCTGTTTTCTTTTCCGAAGCGGAAAATCATAAAGAACGCCATGACAAACCACATGGCGGCATAAACGTACTGCATGGATGCTTCTCCTTTCGTTCTCTTTCAGCATACACGAAATCCGCCGTTTTTGCAAACTTTCTTTTTCTGTTTTGCACGGAACATATTTCCCGAAGCGCGGCATACACTGTAATAACGATGCGCGAGGTGAAACGTATGCAAAATCCGCACGAATTTCCGAACAGCCGTTCCAACCCGAACGCCGCCGCCACCGGCGACGCCGAGGCGCAGGCAACCGCGATGCTCCGGGAGATGAAGCCGCAGGACCGCAAAGCCCTCCAGGCGCTTTTAAACGATCCCGAACGTCTGGAGACGGTCCTGCGTTCCCCGGCGGCACAGGCGCTTCTTCGATCCCTCGGCGCAGGGAAATAGCCGATGGAGGAGCTCTCCGAAAAGCTCGGCGCCCTTTTTTCAGATCCGAACAGTCTTTCGCAGATCCAGAACCTTGCAAAACTGCTCGGGCTGCAGGATTCCGACGCCCGGAAAGCGCCGCCGCCCGCGCCGGCCGGCGGCGCTTCGCGGATGGAAACGGCTTCGCTGCTTTCATCGCTCGCCGCCGAAGACGACACGACGCGTTTTCTGCGCGCGCTTCGTCCGTTGCTTTCGCAGCCCCGGCAAAACAAGCTCGACGAAGCGCTCCGGATTCTTTCGGTTCTGCGGCTGTTTCCGCTTCTTAAGGACAGCGGATTTCTTTCGACCCTGACAGGCGGTGGATAAACGATGCCCGATTATCAGACGATGAAGCAGGAAGCGATCGGGCGCGCGCTGGAAATGCAGCGCCGCGCCAGAAAGCCGCAGCCCGCGGCGCCTGCGCCGGAGCCGGAAAACCCGGAACCGCATAAACCGGAGGGGTCCGGATGCTTCGAGCTTCTTTTCCGCGACGAAGAAAAAACGCTGCTCCTGCTGCTTCTGCTGATTTTTTCTGAGGAATCCGCCGATCCCGCGCTGATTTTCGCACTTTTGTACCTCTTTTTGTAAAAAGATCCGCAAAAAACGGATCTTTTTTTCTTTTTTAGGCCGATTTCCGAGTTTTTTTCTGTAATGATTTGCATTTCAAACCGGTTTATTGTATAGTAAAAGGGTATTCTGAGAAGGGAGGGGTTTTTCAAGTGTTCCATTTTTTCGCGATGCTCTCCCGCATGAAATATATCCGCCGCTGGGGCCTGATGCGCAACACGAGGGAAGAAAACCTCTCCGAACACAGCTTTGAAACGGCGATCCTCGCACACGCGCTCGTTCTGATCCACAACCGCGAGTTCGGCGGGAACCTCAACGCGGATCGCGCCGCAACGCTCGCCCTCTTCCACGATGCACCGGAAATCATCACCGGCGATCTGCCGACGCCGGTCAAATATTACAGCCGCGAGGTGCGCGATTCCTACGCGCTGGTGGAAGACATGGCGCAGCAGAAGCTGCTCTCCCTTTTGCCGGAGGATTACCGGAACGTCTATGCCGATATCATCCTTTCCGAAGCGAAGGCCGATCCGCTCTACCGTTTCGTCAAAGCGGCGGACAAGCTCTCCGCGCTGATCAAGTGCCTCGAAGAGGAACGCTCCGGAAACACGGAGTTCCGGCAGGCGGAAAAAGCCACTCGCGCCGCGCTTGAGGCGATGCATCTGCCGGAGGCGGATTACTTTATCGAGAATTACCTGCCCTCTTATCAGCTGACGCTTGATGAGCAGGACCACTAAAGGAGGTCTATCATGGCCGGAAAACGGTTTAAACCGAACCAAAACGACCGCGCGCGGCACAGATCCGCGCCGCGTCCGGAACCAACCGAACTGCAAAAATATACCGATCTTTCCGACGGGTTCGACGATTTTGAAGAGGCGGCGGGATCCGCCGCCGAAAACGACGCGTTCAACGATCTGCTCGACGCTGCGCTGGAAAACGAAGAGCGCGCCGATTTAACGGGGGAAATCCCGGCGGTTAGCGCTCGTTCCGCGGTAAAAGCTGCCGAAGCCTCGGTCACACGGGCACCGGAAAGACCGGCTGGCCGTACTTCGCCGAAGCCCGAAAAAGCGAAGCGGAGCAAAAAATCCATCGTGTTCGCGATCCTCTCGCTGCTTTTGTCGCTGGTTTTCATCCTCGTGGGCATCGCCGCCCTCTACGCCGGCAATCTGCTCAACAGCTTCCAGTTCATTACGCCGGTTCATCCGAATTCATCCGGCGGAAACAGCGGCGGACAGCAGACCGCTCCGATCGTCATCGACGCGCCGACCCAGCCCGGCAAGTCCGGACCGGAGGACGTGCAGATCTCGTTCAATGATCCCGTACAGATCGACGGCCTTTATCACGACGACGCGATCATCAACATCCTGCTCCTCGGAACCGACGACTACGTCGGCGACCAGGGCCGCTCCGACAGCATGATGCTCGTTTCGATCGACCGGCGCCACCAGAAGCTCAAGGTCACCTCGTTCATGCGCGACATGTACGTCGACCTCTCCGGCGGATGGGCTCCGAACCGGATCAACGTCGCTTATTTCCTCGGCGGCCCGGATTGCCTCGTCAATACGATCGAGGATAATTTCAAGATCGATATCGACCGCTACGTCGTCGTCACGTATTACGCGTTTGAAAAGATCGTCGACGCTTTGGGCGGCGTAGAAATGGAACTGTCCGCAGCGGAAGCCGCGTATATCAATCAGGAATCCGGAGAAACGAACGCTTATGCCGTGGAAGGGCTCAATCTTCTGACGGGAAAGCAGGCCCGCATGTATGCCCGTACCCGAAAAATCGGAAACGGCGATTTCGAACGCACCTCCCGCCAGAGAAACATCTTCTCCAGCATCGTCAAAAAAATGAAAGGCGCCAGTATCTTTACCCTGACCCAGATCGCCAACGAGGTTGTCCCGGAGGTTTCCACCAACCTCTCGCAGGAGGAAATGGTCGGTCTGCTGATGAACGGTACGACCTACTTCAACTATGAAGTTCAGCAGGCGCGCATCCCCTCTGATGAATTTTATTATAATGACGCCGTAATCATTTCCGGATATGAATCTTATGTCCTGATCCCGGATACGGAGTGGAATTCGATCTACGCCAACGATTTTATCTACGGCGACGATTTCCCGGAGCTCGGCGCCACGCTCGACCATTACGGCTACAAACACGCCGTCGACAGCGGCAATTAATCTCCCGTTTCAATCTGCGCAAAGCGCCCGTGCCAGACGTTTGGCACGGGCGCTTCTTTTTTGGTTTTGCGGTCAATCCGTAAACGTATAGATCGGATAGGGAACCGCTTCCACGCTGTCCGGCTCCTCGGAAAAACTTCCGATCGCGCCGATGAATTTAAAGTCCGGCGTGCCGTCCGGCAGAACGCCGAAATCCCGGCCGATGTAGCGCGGGCCGCAGCAGTTGAGCAGAATCAGCATCTGGCCGCCGCCGGCTTCCGGCATCAGATGATTGATGTTGGATTCCGTAACGGAGTAGAGATACATTCCCTCTTTGATTTTGATAAAATACGCCGGCTCCTCGTAGTAGGGATAGATCTTCGTTCTGCCGGTCAGATATTCCCAGTGGCGGATCTCCCGCTCCGGCGCGTTTTCCGCCAGAACCTTCTCGGAATTG
>CACZON010000157.1 GCA_902782805.1 Oscillospiraceae bacterium | reverse complement strand
TTCATGAACGAGATCGCCGAGATGATGGGCCTCAAAAACTGCTTCGGCGATCTGGAGGGCTGGGCCGGAATCTCCGAGGAGCAGGTGCTCGAACGCAATCCGGATTATATCGTAACGATCACGATGTATTTCGGCGAGGGCCCGACCCCCGAGGAAGAAATCTGCGGCCGTGCCGGCTGGGAAAACGTAACCGCCGTAAAGAATCAGGCGATCCTCAACCTTCAGAACAACGAGCTTTCCCGCCCCGCACCGCGTCTTGCCGACGGAGCAAAGATGCTCTATGATTTTGTGAAGAAAGGCGAGGAAGCGCTGCAGCCTGCCGCGTAATTCGTGTTGCCGCTTCGGGGAAACGGAGGGATGCCCGCGCATCCTTCCATTTCCCCGTTTCTATTCTTTAACGTTTGGAAGTGTTTTTACGATGCAGCGGAAAGAACGTCTGTCCGTTTTTACCTATCTGTTCCTTGCAGCGGCGCTGCTCGCGGTCATATGCCTTTGCGTATGCCTGGGGAGCGTTACGGTGCCGCTCGCCGATATCTGGAAGGTGATCAAAAACGCTCTTTCCGGTACACCGCAGCCGCAGGAGCTCGGCGTCAACGCCTCGATTATTCTGTCGGTTCGTCTGCCGCGCGTGCTCTGCGTGGCGCTGACCGGCGCCGCGCTCTCGATCGCAGGCGCCGCGATGCAGGGTTTGCTGCGCAACCCGCTTGCCGACGGCTCCACCCTCGGCGTCTCGACCGGCGCGTCGCTGGGCGCGGTGATCTCGATCGCGTTCGGGATCACGTTCCCGTTTCTTCCGTTCGCGGGGACGATGGTGATGGCGATTCTCTTCGCCTTTTTATCGCTGCTGTTTATTCTCGGCTTGACCTATAAGCTCGACAGCTCGCTTTCCACCAATACGATCATCTTAAACGGCGTGATCTTCGCGATGTTTATCTCCAGCATCATGAACATCATCATCACGTTTGCGTCCGACCGCATCCGCCATATCACGTTCTGGACGATGGGCTCTTTGCAGGGGTCGACATATCTCGACGCCGCGGTGCTTTTCGGAGCGCTTGCGATCTGCTCCGTCATCCTCTTTTCCAATTCCCGTGAACTCAACGCGTTCGCGATCGGGGAGGAAAACGCCGCCCATATCGGCGTAAACGTCAGAAAAGTCAAACTGACGGTACTGATCACCGTATCGATCCTCATAGGCGTCTGCGTTTCGATCGGAGGCACCATCGGATTTGTAGGACTCGTTACGCCCCACATGGTGCGGATGCTGGTCGGTCCGAACCATAAACGCCTGCTGCCGCTGTCTTTGTTCGGCGGTGCGATGTTCCTGATGCTCGCCGATCTCGTGGCGAGGATCCTGCTCAATCCGCGCGAGCTGCCGATCGGCGTCGTTACGAGCATCGTCGGCGCGGTCGTGTTTGTCCTCATTTTCTACAAATCGAGAAAGGGGCGGTAAGCGATGCTGGAAATCAGAGATCTCAGCGTGCGGTACGACGATTTTATCGCGGTGGACGGCCTGAGCTTTACCGTAGAGGCAGGGCAGTGGCTGATGCTCGTCGGCCCGAACGGCGCGGGAAAATCCACCGTTCTAAACGCGATCGCCCAGACGGCGCCCTATACGGGCTCCATCTCATATAACGGACAGAACCTGAAACGGATGCGTCCGGATCAGAGGGCTGCCCAGATCGGCGTGCTCTCGCAAAATCATTTTGTGGAATACTCTTTTACGGTGGAGGAAGTCGTCCGCCTGGGGCGCTATTCCCATACGAGGGGATTTTTCTCGGAAAAAGGAACGGACAACGAAGCGGCGATCGACCGCGCGCTGGAAAAAACCGGCATGACCGCACAGCGGAACCAATCGGTTCTGACGCTGTCCGGAGGCGAGCTCCAGAGAACGTTTCTCGCGCAGGTCCTCGCGCAGGATCCGAAAGTGCTCCTCCTGGATGAACCGACGAATCACCTGGATCTGATCTATCAGAAGCAGACGTTTTCCCTGATTTCCGAGTGGCTTCGGGAGGAAGGCAGGGCGGTCGTCTCCGTGGTGCACGATCTTTCGCTTGCGAAAGCTTACGGGACCCACGCGATCCTGCTCAACCGCGGAAAGGCGGTCTCGTCCGGACCGCTTCGACAGATCCTGACGCCGGAAAATCTCAACGCCGTTTATTCGATGGACGTCGGCGCCTGGATGAGGATGCTGCTTTCGCAATGGAACGGGGAAACGACGCCCGAAACGCTGTACGGCAAGGAGCATGGCGAATGAAGATACAGATCAACATGACGGATACCTTCGGAGATATGGATCGATTCCGCTCCAAAGCGGACGTCCTCGGGCTTCTCGAAGGCTTCGACGGCCTCGAGCTGATGGCCTTTGAAGATTTTATCCATGAAAAGATCCCCGCCGACCGCGTGATCGGGCTCCATACCTGCAGCGTTAATTACTGGTACGATTTCTGGAAAGAGAACCGGGCGCGCTGCCTTGCGGAATTCGACGACGAAGCCGGGATCGAACGCTATTACGGCGGCACTTCGCCAAAGGCGCTTTTGGAGCATTTTCAAAGGGATATTCGCTCCGCCGAACGGTACGGCGCCGAATACATGGTTTTCCACGTTTCGGACTGCACCGCGCTCGAGGTGATGACCGGAACGTATCTCTATTCGGACGCCGAGATCATCGACGCGTTCTGCGATCTGATCAACCGCCTGTTCCCGGAAGATTGGGACGGCCCGGAGATCCTGATGGAAAACCTATGGGAGCCGGGGCTTACCTTCCTCGATCCGGAAATGACGCGCCGCCTGATCGAGGGCGTGCGCTGCCCGAAAAAGGGGATCATGCTCGATACCGGGCATCTGATGAATACCAATCCGGCGCTGCGAACCGCCGAGGAGGCAACGGAATACATCAACCGCCTTCTGGACGCCCACGGCGATCTGTGCCGATGGATCCGGGGCGTTCATCTCAACCAGTCGCTCAGCGGCGAATTCGTACAGCAAACGCGGAAAAATCCGCCGGATCTTACCGGCAGCTTTTCCGAGCGGTATACGAAGATGTTCGAGTACGTCTTCAAGGCCGATCAGCATCGGCCGTATCTCTCGGGCGGCGTCGAGGCGCTTGTCGAAAGGATCGCTCCGGAATATCTTACGTTTGAATTCATCACGAACGATCTTCAGGAGCATCGGCGCTTTCTGAAGGCGCAGAAAGCGGCGCTAGCGAAGCTGTTTTCCGGCAGAACGTGAAAATGAAAAAGGATCCGGGATGCAAACCGGATCCTTTTTTATGCTGTTGTTCGCAAAAATCAGTAAAGCGGATACTTGACGCAGAGCTCGTCGACGGTCGAGAGGATCTCGCCGCGGGTGACGTCGAAATCGAAGATCGCTTTGAGAATCAGAGCGCCGACGGTCTTCATCTCCGGCTCTTTCATGCCGCGGGTCGTCATCGCGGGCGTACCGATCCGAACACCGGAAGTGATCATTGCGGGCTGCGTATCGCCCGGGATGGAGTTCTTGTTGACGGTGATATGGACGCGGTCGAGGCGGTCTTCGAGCTCCTGACCGGTCATGTTGAGTTTTCTCAAGTCAAGCAGCATCAGATGGTTGTCCGTACCGCCGGAAACGAGATCGACGCCGCCGTCGAGAAGCGTGGAAGCGAGGACTTTCGCGTTCTTTACGATCTGCGCCTGATAATCCTTGAATTCCGGCCGGAGCGCTTCGCCGAGCGCCACCGCTTTTGCGGCGATGATGTGCATCAGCGGGCCGCCCTGGGTTCCGGGGAACATGGCGCGGTCGATCTTTCTTGCAATCTCTTCATCGTTGGTCAGGATGATGCCGCCGCGCGGGCCGCGCATCGTTTTGTGGGTCGTCATGGTGACCACGTCCGCGTAGGGCAGCGGGTTTGGATGCAGTCCG
>CACZON010000156.1 GCA_902782805.1 Oscillospiraceae bacterium | reverse complement strand
GCTTTGAGGAGCGGATGGGCGGCGGGTTCGGCGCCTGCATGGGCTGCAGCTGCAAAACGGTTACGGGCTACAAGCGCATCTGCAAGGACGGCCCGGTCCTTCTAAAGGAGGAGATCCTATGGGAAAAATGAGCGTGAACCTCTGCGGGATCGAGCTTTCAAACCCCGTGATCCCCGCCTCCGGTACCTTCGGATACGGATATGAATTTGCCGAACTCTACGATATCAATCTCCTCGGCACGTTCTCCTTCAAGGGGACGACAAAGGAACCGCGTTTCGGCAATCCGACGCCGCGCATCGCGGAGACCGCCTCCGGAATGCTCAACGCGGTCGGCCTCCAGAATCCGGGCGTCGAAAAAGTGATCTCCGAGGAGCTGCCGAAGCTAAAAACGTGTTTTCATAAAAAAGTCATGGCGAATATCAGCGGCTTTTCCGTTGCGGACTACGTCTATACCGCCGAAAAGCTCGACCGCGAGGAGCAGATCGGGTGGCTCGAGATCAACATCAGCTGCCCGAACGTTCACGGCGGCGGAATGAGCTTCGGAACCGATCCGAAGGCTGCTTTTGAAGTGATCGAAAGCGTCAGAAAAGCAGTTCGAAAGCCGGTGATCGCGAAGCTCTCGCCGAACGTCACGGACATCACCGAGATCGCCAAAGCATCTGAAGCGGCCGGTGCGGACGGCGTGAGCCTGATCAACACCCTGCTCGGGATGCGGATCGACCTCAAAACAAAAAAGCCGGTCCTCAGAAATACGACCGGCGGGCTTTCCGGGCCGGCGGTGTTTCCCGTTGCGCTGCGGATGGTCTATCAGACCGCGAAAGCCGTAACGATACCGGTGGTCGGGATGGGCGGCATCGCAAGCGCCGAGGACGTCCTCGAAATGATGCTTGCCGGGGCTGCGGCGGTCGAAATCGGCGCGGAAAACCTGCGCGATCCGTTCGCGTGCAAAAAGATCATCGAGGATCTGCCGCGCGCGATGGAGCAATACAAAATCAAAAATCTCAAGGATATCATCGGGAGGGCCTGATCTGCTATGGGAAAAGACGTAATCATCGCCTGCGATTTCAAAAACGCCTCGGAAACGCTCGCGTTTCTCGACCGCTTTACGGGGAAAAAGCCGTTTCTTAAGATCGGCATGGAGCTTTTTTACGCCGAGGGGCCGTCGATCGTCCGCGCGCTCAAGGAGCGCGGGCATAAGATCTTCCTCGATCTAAAGCTCCACGATATCCCGAATACGGTTAAAAAAGCGATGGCGAGCCTCTCTGCGCTCGACGTCGATCTTGTAAACCTCCACGCCTCGGGAACGGTCCCGATGATGGAGGCCGCGCTCGAAGGGCTCCGCCGCCCGGACGGCAGCCGTCCGCTGCTGATCGCGGTGACGCAGCTGACGTCAACCGACCAGGAGACGATGGAGCGCGATCTCCTCATCAAAGAACCGATCGACGAAGTGGTCCTCCATTACGCGCTCAACGCCAGGCGCGCCGGGCTCGACGGCGTCGTCTGCTCGCCGCTCGAAGCCGGAAAGGTACACGAGCGCTGCGGCAAAGACTTCCTGACCGTGACGCCGGGGATTCGCTTTGCCGAGGGCGAGCGCGGCGACCAGCGCCGCGTCACAACGCCCGAAGATGCAAAAAAGATCGGTTCGGATTATATCGTCGTCGGCCGTCCGATCACGGCCGCGGCCGATCCCGTTGCCGCCTATGAGCGCTGCCTCGCCGAATTTGTCGATGAATAAAGGAGAAAGAATATGAACCGAAAAACGCTGATCGCAAAGGACCTTTTGAAAATCAAAGCCGTCTTCTTCCGCCCCGAAGAGCCGTTTATCTGGGCGAGCGGGATCAAAAGCCCCGTTTATTGCGACAACCGCCTGACCCTCACGGCGCCGCAGGTGCGCACCGACGTGGAAACCGCGCTCGCCGGGCTGATCCGCGAAAAATACCCCGAGGCGGAAGTCCTCATGGGTACGTCCACCGCCGGCATCGCCCACGCCGCGATCGTCGGTCATCTGCTCTCGCTGCCGATGGGCTACGTCCGCTCCGGCGCGAAGGACCACGGCAGACAGAACCAGATCGAAGGAAAGCTCGAGAAAGGCCAGAAGGTCGTTGTGGTGGAAGATCTGATCTCAACCGGCGGCAGCGTGATCGAAGTCGTTGACGTTCTGCGAAAGGCCGGCGCCGAGGTCCTCGGGATCGTTTCGATCTTTACCTACGGGATGAAGCGCGGCCTCGAACGGCTCACGGCGGCGAAGATCGAAAACACCTCGCTGACCGATTTCGATACGGTCGCCTCGGTTGCGGCGCAGGAAGGCTATATCCGCCCCGAAGACGTAGAACGGCTGATTGCGTTTCGCAACAATCCCTCGGACGAAAGCTGGATCGGAGGCAATCGCGCATGAGAAGTTTGATTGATATTCTCGACCTGAGCCCCTCGGAGCTCGACGAGCTGATGGATACCGCGGTCGAAATCGAGCGGCATCCGGAGAAATTCCGCGCCGCCTGCGCGGGCAAAAAGATCGCAACGCTCTTTTTCGAGCCCTCCACCAGAACGCGTATGAGCTTCGAAGCCGCGATGTTCGAGCTCGGCGGGAACGTCCTTTCGATGTCGGAGGCGAGCTCCTCAACCGCGAAAGGGGAGAGCGTTGCCGATACGGCGAAGGTCATCAGCTGCTACGCCGATATCATTGCGATCCGCCATCCGAAGGAAGGCGCGGCGCTCGTTGCGGCGAAAAACGCGCGCGTCCCCGTGATCAACGCGGGCGACGGCGGCCATTGCCACCCGACGCAGACGCTCGCCGACCTGCTGACGATCCGGCGTGAAAAAGGCCGCTTTGAATTTTTGACCGTCGGCCTGTGCGGCGACCTCAAATACGGGAGAACGGTCCATTCCCTGATCGGCGCGCTCTCGCGCTTCGAGGGGATCCGCTTCGTTCTGATTTCTCCCGGAGAGCTCTCGCTTCCCGAATACGTCAAAACCGAAGTGATCGAGAAAAACGGCCTTTCCTTCAGCGAGGTTTCTTCGCTGGAAGAAGCGCTGCCGGAGCTTGATCTGCTCTACATGACGCGGATCCAGCGCGAGCGCTTCGAGGATCCCGAGGAATATGAGCGCCTCAAGGACAGCTATATCCTGACGCCCGAAAAACTCTCCCTCGCCCGCGAGGACTGCTGCGTCCTCCATCCGCTGCCGCGCGTCAACGAGATCAGCGTTGCGGTGGACGACGATCCCCGCGCCTGCTATTTCAAGCAGGTCCAGAACGGAAAACTGATGCGCATGGCGCTGATCCTGAAGCTCTTGAAAGAGGCAGAGAAGCCGGAAAGCGAGGCGTCCCGCGGGGAATTCCTCCTCGAAGGCAAACGCTGCAGAAACCCGCGCTGCATCCTGCAGACCGAGCAGGAACTGCCCGCGCTGCTCAAAAAGACCGCCGGCGGCGTATGCCGCTGCGTCTGGTGCGAAAGCGCGATCGAATAAAACAGCAGAAAACGAGAAAAAGGCCGCCCCGAAGCAACGGCTTCGGGGCGGTCTTTTTGAATTTGCGGCTGCATTGAGATACGATTTGCTTTTATGTGCTCTTATCTGATAAAATGCTGATTCGATCCTGTTACGATCTGAATTCGAACGGAGTTTCTATCATGGTAAATCCCGAATTCTCAAGCCGGTTCGCGGCTTGTTCGATCTTCGCTCTTGTC
>CACZON010000155.1 GCA_902782805.1 Oscillospiraceae bacterium | reverse complement strand
TCTTTTGCGGGAGGAGCAGGCTTACGCGCACGGCAGTGGTTGCTGTGCTTCGCCGCCTGCGTTTTCTCTTCGCGGGGTTCTTTTGCGGGAGGAGCAGGCTTACGCGCACGGCAGTAGTTGCTGTGCTTCGCCGCCTGCGTTTTGCCCTCGGAACACAATACAAAAAAGAAAGGCCCGCGAACGCTCCGCGGGTCCTTTTTTCAGCCTTTTTGCAGAGTTACGCTTCTTGCGCTTGCGCCGTCTGCGCTTCCTGCTCTTCCTGCTCCTCCTGCCGGACGTACGTTTTGAATTCGTGCAGCAGCCGCAGCAGCAGCGGCAGGGCGATCAGCATCGAGACGCAGTCCGCCACCGCCTGAGCGGAGGCGAGCCCCATCTCGCCGAAGAAATAGGAGAGAATAATCACGCAGGGGATCAGGCAGATCACCTGGCGCGAGAGGTTGAGGATCGTGGAATTGATCGCGCGCCCGAGGGCCTGGAACAGGCTCCCGATGACCATGACCCACATATGGATGACCATCACGGCGCTCTGGGCGCGGATCATATAGGTTCCCACCCGGATGATCCCCGGATCCTTTGCCGAGGTGAAAACGCCGATGATCTGCGGCGCGAAGATTGCCATGAGCGCGCCGAATACGATCGAAACGACCACGCCGATCGCGCTCGTCACCCAGAAGGCGTGGAGCACGCGCTTATACTTTTTTGCGCCCCAGCAGTAGCCGGCAACGGGCTGAAAGCCCTGGCCGAAGCCGATGATCATCGCGCCGACGAAGCGCATGCACTTGTTGCCGACGGAGATCGCCGCGAGGGTCGAATCGCCGAACCCTCCCGCGATGTTGTTCGTAACGATCGTCGAGATGCTGAGCATCGCCGTACGCAGGAAGGTCGGGATGCCCATGCGCGCGACTTCTTTATAGATATACCATTTCGGGGTGAAAAACCGGAACTTGACCTCGAGGACCGTTTTCTGGCGGACGAACGGAGTCAGCAGAACAACGAACGAAACGAATTTCGAGATCGCCGTAGCGCCCGCCGCGCCGGAGACGCCCCAGCCGAATACGGAGATAAAGAGCGGATCGAGCCCGATATTGAGGACGCAGCCGGAGACCATGCCGATCATCGAATAATTCGTGCTGCCTTCGGAACGCAGCAGCTGGCTCAAAACGACCTCGCCGACCGTCAGCGGCGCCGCGATCAGGATGATGCGCGCGTACTGCATCGTATATTCCTTGGAGTTTTCGGTGGAGCCGAGCAGCGAGACGAGCGGATCCATAAAGAGGAAGCAGATCAGGCCGAAGAGTACCGAAACGATAATCGTCGTGAAAAACGCCGTAGAACCGACCTTCGAGGCCTCGTCCTCCCGCTTCGCGCCGAGCAGGCGCGAGATATAGCTCGCGGCGCCCATGCCGAAGCCCATCGCGATCGCCCGGATCAGCATCATCAGCGAATCGTTGACGCCGACCGCCGCGGTGGCAAAGGTTCCGATCTGGCTGACGAAAAACGTATCGGCAATATTATAGAAAGAATCGATCAGCATCGAGATGACCGTTGGGATCGAGAGGATCGGGATCACCTTGAGGATCGGCGCTTCCAACATCATTTTTCTGCGCGCGTCCCGTTTGCGCTGGATTGCATCGGTTGCCATACTGCTGCATTCCACCCCCGTTCAGAATCAAACGCAAAAAGCCGCAGACAGCTCCTGTTTGCGGCTTTTTCTTCTTAAGAAAACGCTGATATTATTCCGCGGTCTCCGGAACGATCTCCTCGACGGGCGCTTCCTCTGCGGGAGCCTCCTCTGCGGGAGCTTCTTCAACCGGAACTTCCTCTGCCGCAGTGGGCTCAGCCGGGGCTTCGTCGGAAAGAAGGGCGCGGATCGAAAGGCTGACGCGTTTCTTTTCGAAATCGACGTCGGTAACCTTTACCTGAACGGTCTGGCCGATCGTCAGAACGTCCTGCGGCTTTTCGATGCGGCGGTTGGCGATCTGGGAAATATGGATCAAGCCGTCGATTCCGGGGAGGATGCGCGCAAAGGCGCCGAAGGTCGTCATGCCGACGATCGTCGCTTCACAGACCGTTCCGACCGGATAATCGCGTTTCATGATCTCCCAGGGGTTGTCTTCCTGGCGCTTGTAACCGAGCGAGATCTTGCCTTTTTCCTTATCGAAGCTCTTGACGAAGACGCGAACGGTATCGCCGACGTTGACAACTTCGGAAGGATGTTTGATGCGAACCCAGGAGAGCTCGGAAATATGGATCATTCCGTCTACGCCGCCGAGATCCACGAACGCGCCGTACTGGGTGAGAGATTTGACCGTACCGACGTATTCTTTGTTCTCTTCGATTTCCTCCCAGAATTTCTGGGTCAGCGCTCTGCGCTCATCGCGCAGGACGGAACGGATCGAGCCGACGGCTCTGCGGCCGCGCTGGCGGTTGACTTCGATGATGCGAAGCTTGACTTCTTTCTTGAGCAGGTCGTCGAGCGGATCGTTTCTCGATGCGGTTGCCTGGGAAGCGGGAACGAAAACGCGAACGCCTTCGGTCACAACGATCAAACCGCCTTTTACGACCTCTGCAACGGTACCGGTCAGGACTTCTTTGCTTTCAGCTGCGGCGGCAATGGTTTCCCATCCGCGGATCGCGTCGTAGCGCTTCTTGGAAAGCATGATCGTTCCTTCCTGATCGTTCGTGCGCATGATGAGCAGATCCATCTCGTCGCCGAGTTTTACGATATCTTCGGGTTTTGCCGCGGGATCGTTCGAAAGCTCTTCCGCGGGAATAAATCCGGCCTGTTTTCTGCCGACGTCTACGTAAACCTCCGTAGGTGTGATACCGACAACTACACCGTGCACCTTTTCATCTGTATTAAAGCTTTTTAAGGATTCCTCCAGAAGTTCGGCAAAATTGGAATCCTGGGCAGCTTCCGCCGCGTTGTTGATAGCGTCATTCGACATGGTTTCTAGGACCTCCTTTATTATATCCGCAGGCGTTGATGCTCCGGCAGTAACTCCCACATTCGCTGCCGTTCGCAAAGCTTTCAGCGGAAGCTCGTCCGCGGTCTCTACCAGATACGTTTCGCAGTTCTTCCTGCATACTTCAAGAAGCTTTGCGGTGTTCGAGCTGTGCTTTCCGCCGACGACGATCATCAGATCGCATTGCTTCGAAAGCGAGCTCGCCTGCGATTGCCGCAAAGCAGTTGCATTACATATTGTATCAAAACTCAACGCGTTTGTATAGACTTTTTTTAAGATTTTTTTAGAATTTTTCCATTCTTCCGCGGAAAAAGTGGTCTGCGCAACCACCGTTACCGGCTTTTTAGGGAGATTCTGACATTTTTCCGCTAAGGAATTAAGCTCTCCGGCATTGCGGAAGACGTAAAAGCTTTTTTCTTCCCCGGGGATTTCTTTGCAGTGGCCGCAGATCCCCTCCACCTCCGGATGCGTTTCGTCTCCGGCGATCAGGACGATCCGCCCGCTCCCGGTCGCTTCGGAAACGATGCGGTGAATCTTTGCGACGAAGGGACAGGTCGCGTCCGCGATCTCCACGCCCCGGGCAAGAAGCCGGTCGTAAACCGCACTCGACACACCGTGGCTGCGGATCACGACGACGCTGCCTGCCTGCGCCTGCTCCGGCGTTTCGATGATATTTACGCCGCGCGCCCTGAAGCGTTCGACGATCTGGGGATTATGGATGATCGGCCCGAGCGTTGCGACGCGCTTTCCCTCCCCGAGCAAGGTTTCGACCATCTCTACCGCGCGGGATACCCCGAAGCAGAAGCCGGCCGTTTCGGCAAGCGTGATCTTCATTTTTTCCTCCGCTCAAAATCGGCGAGATCCTGCTCGCGCAGCTCGGCGATCCGATCCATCACGAGGCGGGCGGCGGCGCGCAGCTCGCTGCTCGTACCGTTGACGATCCCGAGCTCTTCGGGCGTGATCAGTTTTCCGCTCGAAACCTTGATCCGGCGGAACAGGATTTTCGCCTTGCCGCCGCGGGGCGTGATGCACATCGGCAGGATCGGCGTATTCGTCTGATAAGCGATCAGCGCGGCGCCGGCCTTCGGCTTTAGCAGCTCGCCGGTTTTCGAGCGCGTTCCCTCGATAAAAATACCGAGCACGTCTCCGTTTTCAACGACCTCCTCCGCGCGCATGATCGCGGAGCGGTCCGAATTGCCGCGGCTGACCGGAAAACTGCCGACCGAGCGGATCAGCGCGGCGAGCAGCTTGTTTTTGAAAAGCTCCTCCTTCGCCATGAAGCAGACCTTGCGTCTGCGGTGAAAAAGCGCCAGATAGAACGGGTCGTGGCCCGTAATATGATTGCAGCAGATGATGAATTTCCCTTTGGGGATTTCGGCGCTCCTGCGAAAACGCAGCGGAGTAAAGATCCCGTAGATCACGGGCAGGACGAGCAGCGCGAGATGATAGAGAAGATTCCGCTTCGATTTCTTTTTCGGTTTCGGCTCCATTCGTTCATCCTCCTGCGTTCGTTTTTTCGCGGATCAGTGTTTCGACCCGTTCGCAGACCGCCTCGAAGGAGAGGTCGCTGCTGTCGATCGTCACGGCGTCCGGCGCCGCTTTGAGCGGCGCGATCGCGCGGTTCATATCCTGATCGTCGCGCTTTTTGATTTCTTCGAGCAGCGTCTCAAAGGGCGTTTCGTCGCCTTTTTCCCGCAGCTGGAGCATCCGGCGCTTCGCACGTTCCTCGGCCGAGGCGGTCAGAAAAATCTTGACCTGCGCCTCGGGGAGGACGACCGTTCCGATATCGCGCCCGTCCATGATGACGTCGTTTTCCCGCGCGAGATCGCGCTGAAGATCAAAAAGGAACGCGCGCACCGCAGGAATCGCCGAAACGTCCGAGGCCGCCATCGAAATCTGCGGGGTGCGGATCTGCGCCTCGATATCTTCGCCGTTCAAAAAGACGTGCTGACCGTCCGGCAGAAAGCGGATCGAGATCTCCGGCTTTTCGCGCCCGATCGCGGCGGGAACCGCTTCGGCGTCTTTCGGATCGATCCCCTTCGACACCGCAAAGAACCCGACCGCACGGTAGAGCGCGCCGGTATCGACATAGATAAATCCCAGCGCTTTTGCAGCGGCTTTCGCCACACTGCTCTTGCCCGCGCCGGCGGGGCCGTCGATCGCCACGTTGATTTTTGCGCGTTTTTCGCACGCTTCGTTTTTCTGCATCGTTTTGCGCCCCTTTGCTTCGTTTTTTTCCGTTTGCTTTTGATCGTCCTTCGGTTCGCTTTTCCGGCTTGCCGCTTCGGAAAGCCCGCCGGCCGATTCTCGGGATTTACCGTCTGGTGCGTTTGCTCTTGCCGCCTGCGCCGCCGCTTTTCCGGCGATAAAGCCGGTGGAAAACGCGATCTGGAGATTGAATCCGCCCGTATAGGCGTCCACGTCGATCACCTCGCCGGCAAAATAGAGGCCGGGGAGCATTTTCGATGCCATCGACGCGGGATCGAGCCCGCGGACGTCCACCCCGCCGGAAGTGACGATCGCCTCCGCGATCGGGCGGAACGAATCGAGCACGATCTCGAATTTTTTCAGCGCCGCGAGCAGCGCCGCGCGCTGGGCCCGCGTGATCGCGTTGCATTTTTCCTCCCCGGGAATGCCGCTGCGGTCGATCACGACCGGGATCATCTTTTTCGGCAGCAGCGCGCCGAGCATATTTTCAAAGTTTTTGTTTTTCTGTTCCGAAAGCTCCCGCTGCAGCCGCAGGTCGAGCTTTTCCTCCGAAAGCGCCGGCTTGAGGTCGATCCGAAGCAGATACCGCCCCGGCTCCATCTCGCGAATATGGCTCCCGGCGCTTAAAATCACCGGGCCTGAGACGCCGAAATGCGTAAAGAGCATCTCGCCGAAATCCTCGTAGAGCTCTTTTTGTTTTTTTTGATCGATGACCTTCACTCCGACGTTCCGAAGCGAAAGCCCCTGCATGCGCGCGCAGTCGGGATCCTTTGAGACGATCGGCACGAGCGAGGGCTTTTGCGGCGTTACCGTATGCCCGGCCTGCTTTGCCAGGCGGTAGCCGTCGCCGGTCGAGCCCGTCTGCGGGTAGGAAAGCCCGCCGCAGGCGATAATGACGCAGCGCGCGGGGAGCTTTTTCCCCGATACGGTCAAAACACCGCGCAGCGTGTTTTCTTCGATCCAAAGGGATTTTACCGTTTCATTGCGCAGGGATACCCCGCTTTTTTTCAGCTCGCGCTGCATCGCGTCCACGATATCGACCGCTTTGTCCGATTGCGGAAAAACGCGTTTTCCCCGCTCGGTCTTGAGCGGCACGCCGGCTTCCTCGAAGAAGCGCTTCGTATCCTCCGGCGAAAAAGCCGAAAACGCGCTGTAGAGAAAGCGCGGATTCACTACGACCGAGGCGATCGCCTCCTGCACGGTGCAGTCGTTCGTGACGTTGCATCTGCCCTTGCCCGTAATCATGAGCTTTCGCCCGGGGCGCGTATTCTTTTCAAGCAGGAGCGCTTTCGCGCCCGCCTTCGCCGCCGAGATCGCAGCCATCATGCCCGCAGGCCCCGCGCCGATCACGATTACGTCCGCTTTCGTTTCCACCGTTTTCTCCTTTTTGTGTTTTTCGCACTGTGTTCCTGCGTTTTCCGCGCCGTCTCCCGGCCTTTCGGATTCGGGTTTGCGTTCTACTTTTATATTAGATTTTTCTTTTGAAAAAATCAAGACCGATTTCGTTTTCCCTGGCTTCGCCGTTTTGCTTGTTTCACCGGACGCTTTCCTTTTTTATGTAAAATAAACGGAGCCCCGCAGGGCTCCGTTCTGGATGTTCTTATCGGTTATTCTGCCGCCTCGGGAGAATTTCCGTGCTTTTTCAGGATTTCGGCAATCGCTTCGATCAATGATTCGTTTTCGATTTTCATAATCGTGTTTGCCAAATCGCTCCGATTGTTTTCTTTCGTAAGCGCGATTTCCTCCGGCGCATGGCGGAAATCAAAAAACCATTTTACCTTGATTCCCTTGCGGTTCAGCGCACCATTTTCAAGATTGAAATTCGTATCGGTCGCCATTCCGATCGCTTTGATCCGTAAAACGTGGCGATTCAGCGGAAAACGCGCCTTCAATACGAGAACATCCCCGATTTTGACCTGCTTTATCAGCTCGTAATATTCGGGTTTGTCTTTCTCAAGATACCCGATGAACGCGGTTCCTTCGTTGATGAAAATATCGGATTTATCTTCACGATCATCAAAATAATACGCGCCGATGCCCCAGATTGCCATTGTATTGCTCCTTTCTTCAAATACAAACCGCTAATTATCCAGCGATATCATCTCGATAATGCCGCTGC
>CACZON010000154.1 GCA_902782805.1 Oscillospiraceae bacterium | reverse complement strand
TCTCCGGAAAATTCCTGGCCTATAAAGGCCTGACGGACCAGATGCAGGTCTCCTGGCTGCCTTCCTACGGCCCTGAGATGCGCGGCGGTACGGCAAACTGCAGCGTCATCATCTCTTCGGATCCGGTCGGCTCGCCGATCGTATCGAATCCGGATATCCTCGTTGCAATGAACCTGCCCTCGCTCGATAAATACGAGGATACCGTCGTTCCCGGCGGGATGATCTTTATCGATTCAACGCTGATCGAGCGCAAGGTCAAACGCACCGACGTTACGGTTTATTATCTGCCGGCGACGAAGATCGCCTCTGACAACGGTTTCCCGACCCTCGCCAATATGGTGCTGATGGGGAAGATCCTCTCGGTACTCGGGCAGGAAAATGACGATACGATTGCGCAGGCGCTCGAAAAATGCGTTTCCGCGCGCCACCGCGATCTGATCGAGGTCAACCGAACCGCAATGAAGATCGGCATGGAATACAAGGAGGAAGCATAATGGAGATCCGTATTGAAAAAACGCAGCAGCCCAAGGCAAAGCACGAGGAAACGTCGCTCGGCTTCGGTCAGTTTTTCACCGACCACATGTTCGTGATGGATTATACCCCCGAAAAGGGCTGGTACGACGCGCGCATCATCCCGTTCCAGAATTTCTCGATCCATCCCGCGAGCACCGTTCTGCATTACGGCAGCGAGATTTTCGAGGGATTAAAGGCCTACCGCGCCGCCGACGGCTCGATCCGCCTCTTCCGTCCCTATGAGAACGCAAAGCGCCTCAACAGCTCCGCGGAGCGTCTCTGTCTGCCGCAGCTGCCCGAAGAGTACTTCATCGAAGCGCTCGAGACGCTGATCCGCCTCGATCAGGACTGGGTTCCCTCCTCCGAGGGCACCTCGCTCTATATCCGCCCGTTCCTCTTCGGCAACGACGAAACGCTCGGCGTCCATACCGTTCATCACGCGACCTTCGCCGTGATCCTTTCGCCGTCCGGCAGCTATTATAAAGAGGGCATCAACCCCGTTAAGATCATGATCGAGGATCAGGACGTTCGCGCCGTCCGCGGCGGCACCGGCTATACGAAGTGCGGCGGCAACTACGCGGCTTCCAACCGCGCCGGCCAGCGCGCCGAGGAGAAGGGCTATTCTCAGGTCCTCTGGCTCGACGGCGTCTACCGCAAGTATATCGAAGAAGTCGGTGCGATGAACGTTATGTTCAAGATCGCCGGAAAGATCGTTACCCCGGCGTTGACCGGATCGATCCTCCCGGGAATCACGCGCAAATCCTGTATCGAAATCTTAAAGCACGAGGGCTACGAGGTCGAAGAGCGCCTGCTCTCCGTTGAGGAGCTCGAAAACGCGATGAAGGACGGCACGCTCGAGGAAGCCTGGGGCTGCGGCACCGCCGCGGTCGTTTCCCCGATCGGCGAGCTGATGTATAAGGACGAGGTCTTTACCGTCTGCGGCGGAAAGATCGGCGAGGTTACGAAGATGCTCTACGACCGCCTGACCGGCATCCAGTGGGGCAAGATCGAAGATCCCTACGGCTGGACGTTCCCGATTACGCAGGGAACCGGAAAGTAATTGTCAAGATTTGTGCACGGAAACGGAATCGCCCGGTAAGGGGCGACCCTTCCGCGCACGGCAGCGTTTATAGGTCTTCAGCCCTCCTTTTTTCACAAAGGAGGATGCTGAAGGCCTCTATGAGTTTCCTGCGGGAGGACCCGCAGGGGAAAACAAGCGATTGAATTGAACCCAAGCCCGCAGTCGGGCTATGTCAATGAGGTGAAAAAATGAAAAAGGTATTCGTATCGGACGTTACGCTTTTTGAAGAGAAGCGCAGCGCCGCACTGAGCTTTAAGGAAAAACTGGAGATCGCGCGTCAGCTCGATAAGATCCATACCGATCTGATCGAATTCCCCGCGATCCGGGATGAAAATGCGGATACCCTCCTGCTAAAAACCGTTTCCTCTTTTCTCGGAAACAGCAGGATCAGCCTGAAGATCGGCAGCGGGGAGAATCCCGCCGAGCGCGCGCAGCTGCTTTCCAAAGCGCCGGGCGCGCGGCTTTCCGTAGCACTGCCGGTTTCCACCGTTCAAATGGAATACACCTTCCATCTCAAGGGCGAAAAAATGCTCGCGCACATCGCGGAACGGATTTCCGCCTGTGCCGCGGCCGGCCTCGAAACGGAGTTCTTCGCACTCGACGCAACGCGCGCGGACTTCGATTTCCTTGCGAAGGCGGTTTCCTGCGCGGTTGAAAACGGCGCGCAGGTCGTCACGTTTGAGGATACCGCAGGCGTGCTCATGCCCTACGAGGTGGCGGATTTTATAGAAAAACTCTGCGCTGCGGTGCCTGCGCTTGCGGGCGTGCGCCTCGGCGTTTCCTTCTCGAACAGCCTCCATATCGCCGCCGCCTGCTCCATCGCGGCGGTGCGCGCGGGCGCGGGGGAGGTCAAGGTCAGCGCCGCGGGCGGCACGATGACCCCTTACGGCGATTTCGCCGATATTCTCCGTCTGCGCGGCGCGGACGAAGGCTTCTCCTCCGGGGTATTGTATACGGAGCTTCACCGGGCGATCTCCCAGATCGAATGGATCGCAAGCGAAAAACGCACCGCTTCGGCGCTCTCGCTCGAAGCCGCGATCCCCTCGAGCGATCCTCAGAATTTCGAGCTTGACGAAAGTGCCGATCAAAACGCCGTGATCCACGCGGTCCGGCGCCTCGGCTACGATCTTTCCGACGCCGATTACGCGCTCGTCTACGAAACGGTCCGCCAGACCGCAAAGAGCAAGGCCGTCGGCGCAAAGGAGCTCGACGCGATCGTCGCGAGCTGCGCGCTGCAGGCCGAGCCGACCTGGCAGCTGATTTCCTACAACATCAACTGCAGCAACGTGATGCAGCCCTCGGCGCATATCCGCCTGCGTAAAAACGGCGTCGATCACCAGGGCATCACCGTCGGAGACGGCCCGATCGATGCGGCGTTCCTTGCGATCGAGCAGATCACCGGACATCACTGGGAGCTCGACGATTTCGAGATTCAGTCCGTGACCGAAGGCCGCGAGGCGCTCGGCTCCGCGCTGATCAAGCTGCGCCGCGGCGCCAAGCTCTACGCCGGCCGCGGTATTTCGACCGATATCATCTATTCCTGCATCCAGGCGTATCTGAGCGCGCTCAATAAGATCGCCTACGAGGAGAACGGCGTATGAAATTATCGTTTTCTACCAAAGGCTGGCACGGCCGGACCTTCCAGGATTTCGTCACGATCGCCGGCGAGCTCGGATTCGAAGGAATCGAGCTGCACAACATCGCGGGCGAGCTTTTTTCGGATCACTCCGGCGCCTTCTATTCGCCGCAGGCCTGCGCCGCAACGGTGCGGATGCTCTATGAGAAAAAGCTGAGCCTGCCCTGCATCGACGTTCTCGCCGATCCGGCGGATCCCGCCGAGCGGGAGGCGGCGCGCGCGGAAATCTCCGCCTGTCTCGAGATCGCCCATAACCTGCGGATTCCGTTTTTGCGCCTTCGCGCGCTTTCCGGCGGGGAAGATCCGGAAAAAGCGGCCGCGTGCGTGCGCGATCTGCTCGAGGAAGTGCTGCCCGACGCAAGCGAGCGCGGGATCGTCCTGCTGATCGAAACGGTCGGGATTTTCTCGTCGACCGAGCGTCTGCGCGACCTCCTCAACTATTTCGCGAGCGACGATCTTGCGGCGCTCTGGGAGATGTATGCGCCTCTGGCGATCGGCGGCGAAAGCCCCGAGCAGACGATCACGAACCTCGGCGCCTACGTCCGCCACGTTCACTTAAAGGATTTCGAGACCCTTCCGGACGGGACCCATCGCTTCTGCCCGATCGGCCAGGGCGAGCTGCCGCTTGAAGACCTGATGCGCGCGCTGCGCTCGGTCAACTACGACGGCTTTATTTCGCTGGAATGGGATCCGCGCTGGATGCCGGAGCTCGACGATCTCGAAATCATCTTCTCTCATTTTGAAAACACCATGCGCCGCTTCAAGGACCCTTCCAAAGGGGAGAGCGCGCTTTACTACAACAAAGCCGGAACCGGCCGCTTCGTCTGGAAAAAGGAAGCGCTGATCGAAGAAACCTTCCCGCAGGTGCTCGACCGCATGGCGGAGGAATTTCCCGATCAGTACGCGATCAAGTATACGACGCTCGATTATACACGGACCTATTCGGAATTCCGCGACGACGTCGATACCTTCGCGCGCGCGCTCGTTGCGCTCGGCGTTCGGCCGGGCAGCAAGGTTGCGATCTGGGCGACGAACGTTCCCGCTTGGTTCATCACCTTCTGGGCAACGGTCAAGATCGGCGCGATCCTGGTGACCGTGAATACCGCCTATAAAATTCATGAAGCGGAATATCTTCTGCGCCAGTCGGATACCCATACGCTCGTGATGGTCGAGCGGAACCTCGATTCCGATTACCGCGGGATCATCAACGAACTCTGCCCCGAGCTCGCCGGGAACACAAGCGGAAAGCCGCTGCATTCGAAGCGTCTGCCGTTTTTGCGCAACGTCATCACCGTCGGCTTTTCGATGCCCGGCGCGATGACCTTCGAGCAGGCGACGGCGCGCTCGTCGGAAGTCCCCGTCGAGGAGGTATGGCGCCTCGCGGCGGCCGTTTCGAAAAACGACGTCTGCAATATGCAGTATACTTCCGGGACGACCGGTTTCCCGAAGGGCGTGATGCTGACCCATTACAATATCGTCAACAACGGCAAGTGCATCGGCGACCGGATGGATCTTTCCACCGCCGACCGGATGATGATTCAGGTTCCGATGTTCCATTGCTTCGGCATGGTCCTCGCGATGACGGCCTCGATGACCCACGGCACAACGATCCTGCCGCTGCCGTATTT
>CACZON010000153.1 GCA_902782805.1 Oscillospiraceae bacterium | reverse complement strand
TTTCGTTTCCTCACTTTGAATTGACGATTGTTTCGGTTCGGTTCTTACAAGTATATTGTACGAAACGGAGCATCAGGAAAAGCGTCTCAAAACGGAGGATCAAGATGCGGAATGAAGAAAAACCGTCCCGCAAAGCATCACGTTTCGCTTTTCCTGCGGTATTTGCCGGGAAAAAAGGAAAACGACGAATATGAATCCAAGAGGCGCTGCTTCGCGGCTTTTCCGCGGAACGGCGTATTTCTGATCCGGCGTTTTGTTGAACAATGAAGCGCGACGTAGTATAATATAACTGAAGAATGAAAATGATCCGCCGGCTGCGCGGCGCATGGTCGAAAGGAGAATCTCCGAAATGAACAGGCAGGAGTTTATCGAACGGCTCGAGTCGTTCGGATTTCCGAAATCGGAATATATGATACTCTCCGGCGGTTCGCTGCTTTTGCGGGGGCTGCGGGAGGAGACGCAGGATTTCGATCTCTGCGTTTCCGCAGAACTTGCCCGTAAACTGGATCTGGAGCACTGCGGGAAGGATGAAAAAGGGTACTTCGCGCCGTTTCCCGACGTACAGATGACGGATAATCTGGGAAGCAGGCCGTATGAGCTGGTCGGCGGATTTCAGTGCGAGACGCTCGAGAGCGTTCTCGCGCTGAAGCGCGAACTGATGCGTCCGAAGGATCTTCGGGACATCGAGGTGATCGAGGCGTATCTGAAAGAGCAGGACGAAAAATGAAAAACGGAAAAACCATGAGGGAAAAACTGTTTGAATATATCCGAACGAAGTACGGGCTTTTTCCGGATTATCCGTTTCCGAGCGCGCCGGGCTATCCGGTCGTCCGGCACGAAAACAACCGGAAATGGTTCGTCCTGTTCATGGACGTCGAGAGAAACAAGCTGGGGCTTTCGGGAGAAGGCAGAGCCGAGATCATGAACGTCAAGCTGGAAGATCCGTTTTTTGTTGATTTTCTCGCGCAGCAGCCGGGATATTTCTACGGATATCATATCAGCAGGGGACACTGGGTTTCCGTGCTGCTCGACGGTACGGTGCCCTTTGAAGAACTTTGTCTGAGAATCGACGAAAGCTATGCGGTCACGGCGTCGAAGCGCAAGCAGAAAAGAATCCGGGAAGCGAAGGAATGGATTGTTCCCGCGAACCCGATATACTACGACATCGAGCACGCATTTGATGGGATTGACGAGATCGACTGGAAACAGGGCGCCGGTATCCGAGAGGGGGATACAGTCTTTCTTTACGTTGCGGCGCCGGTTTCCGCGGTTCTGTACCGGTGCGCGGTGACGAAAACGGATCTCCCGTTCCGGTATGAGGGGGACCGTCTGCGCATCAGAGCCCTGATGCGTCTGAAACTGCTGCAAAGATATGACCGTTCTGAATTTCCGTTCGCCCGTCTCCGGGATGAATTCGGTGTTTTCGCGGTACGGGGCCCGAGGGGCATACCGCATTCACTGAGTGCCGCGCTGGGCGGCGGAACGAGAGCGAAAGGAGCATGAGCCATGGAATACGCGGTATCGATTCTCATGCTTGCCTTTTCTCTTGCGATCCTTTTTTATGCGGGGATACTCGCTCTGACGAAAAACTATAACATGCTGCCGTACCGGTCCCGCGTTTCGGTAAAACCGAAGGATCCGAAACGGTATGCTCTGCAGCTGTCGAAGGTGATCGCGCTGGCGGCGCTGGCGCCAGCGTTGGGCTCTCTCGCCGGGCTCTGGCATTCGATCGCCGCGATTGCCGTGTTTGTCGGCGCACTGATCGTGCTTCTCTGGATCGGCGCAAAGCTGATGCGGGGAGTTGAATAGATAAGAATGCAAACAAAGAAGTAACCAGAAACGGAGGATCCTAATGATGCTGAAAGACCCGATTAAGATGAACGGCCTGACTATACGCAACAGAATCGTCATGCCGCCGATGGCGACCGGAAAAGCGAACCAGGGAAAACCCGATGAGCAGCTGTTCGCATATTATGCGGCCCGCGCCGAAGCGACGGGACTGATTATCGTTGAGCATGAATACATCTCTCCGGAGGGAATGGCGCACGCAACGCAGCTTTCCATGGCGGATGACTGCGTGATTCCTTCCTACCGGAAACTGACGGACGCGGTTCATAAAAGAGGCGCTGCCGTTTTCGCACAGATCAATCACGCGGGCGCTTCTGCGCGCGACAGCGGTCTGCCGGCGCTGAGCCCCAGCGGAATCTCCGTGCGGGAAAATGATCAGGCTCCTCTTGTAATGACAGCGGAAGATATCAGAAAGGTGAAAGACGCGTTTGTCGCGGCGGCTCTGCGCGTGAAAGCGGCGGGATTCGACGGCGTTGAGATCCACAGCGCTCACGGCTATCTGCTCAATCAGTTCTATTCTCCGTATACCAACCGCCGCACGGACGAATATACGGGTGCTTCGATCGAGGGAAGAACCAGGCTTCACGCGGAAATCCTCCGCGCGATCAGAGAGGCTGCCGGGAAAGACTATCCCATCGCGATCCGGTTCGGCGCCTGTGATTACCGTGAAGGCGGCAGCAGAATCGATGAGATCCCCGAAGCGGTCCGGATCTTTGAGGAGGCCGGCGCCGATCTGATCGATATCTCCGGCGGTCTCAACGGCTATATCATCAAAGGAAATTCGCAGCCCGGTTGGTTCTCCGAGCTGAGCGTTCCGGCAAAAAACAGCGTGTCGGTTCCGGTGCTTCTGACCGGCGGTATTACAACCGGCCGGCAGGCGGAAGAGCTTCTGCGAAGCGGCGCGGCGGATCTGATCGGCGTCGGACGGGCGATGATCGGGGAGGCAGACTGGTCCGTCAAGGCGCTGAAGTCTCTGGATCAGGACGGGGAGAATCTCAATGAATCTTGAGACACTCCCGGGAAAATATACCGTATGCAAGGTTTCGATGATGCAGGATATTGACCTGGGCATGAAATTCTGTTTCATCGGAAAAACCGGAGACGAGATCTCTCTGGTCTGCAGAACACAGGATACGCCTCGGAATGTGACGGAACGGGAAGACGGTTGGAAAGGGTTTCGCGTTGCGGGAACACTGGATTTTTCTCTTTCGGGGATTCTGTCGAAACTCTCCGGAATCCTCGCGGAGAACGGGATTGCTCTTTTCGCGGTCTCAACGTACAACACCGACTATATTCTGGTGAGGGAATATGATTTCGAGAAAGCCGTTACTGCGTTGAAAGCTGCCGAATACAGGTTTGTGTGATTGACAGAATCCCTCTGAACGAAATACAGATTACTTTGAAGGACGCTGTCTCAAATGATACCGCTTCCCCGGAATATGAAAGATACAATACCCAAAAAAGGAAAAACCCGGATTGCTGTTCCGGATTTTTCCTTTTTTCTGTCTGTATGCTTTGGGTTATGCTGGCAGGACAACGAAAAAACCGGGAATACGTCACAGGTGAAATTTGGAAATTTTTCTTTTATTGCGCATCGCTTTATGATATAATAAAAAATGTAATATTCTGGTTTATGCTAAACAGATATGCCGTTTGGTTTGGAAACAGAATGCAAGGAGCGAAAAGCGCTATGAAAAAAACCTGGGTCACGGTTGTC
>CACZON010000152.1 GCA_902782805.1 Oscillospiraceae bacterium | reverse complement strand
TCTGCCCGGCGGCGCGCCGGTTTTTGACGGATACATCAAGTATATGTCCGGTTCCGGCGGAGAACTCAGCCGGGAGGCCGATATGTGGTGGCACGACGATCCGCGCACCAAGGCGCCGTGCGACGTCCCGCTCATGAGGATCGAAACCGCGGGAGACCTGCGCGGCGAGCTGCCGCACCCGTCCTGGGGATGTCTCCGGCGCCGCGAAGACAGCGACGAGCCTGGAGATCTTGTAAGGATGTACGAGATCGCGGGACTTTCCGTTTCGAGAGCAGCACCGGAACTCTACGATATCTGTCCGAGCCGGCAGTGCTATGAAAAACTCGGGCTGACGCCGCCTTCAAGAGAAGATCCGTATAAGGATCCGCTCTATAATTTCTCGGGCAAACACATCGTGACCGGCGCCTACCGCAACCTCAGGGAATGGATGCTTTACGGCACACCCGCGCCGCACGCTTCCTGCGTCAAGCTGAGCGGGGAATATCCGGACACGCAGTTCGTCCTCGACGAAAACGGCAATCACATCGGCGGGATACGGACCCCCTATCTGGAAGTGCCGGCAGCGTCCTACGACGACGTGGGCGGCATTTATCCCTTCCCGAAAGAAAAACTCCGCGAATTGTACGGGACGAAGGAACGCTACCTGCGTCTCTTTTCCGAATGCTGCGCTCGTCTGTGCGCACAGGGATGGATTACCGCGCGAAGCGCCGAGGAGATGAAACGTCAGGCGCTTCGGGTCGAATTCTGATTACGACAGGAAGAAACACGGAAAGAGAATAAATGATGGAAATCCTTTCCTAAAGAGAAAACGACCATAAACTCTTTCTCAGGCAGCAGGCGCTGCTCGGGGAATTTCCCAAGCACGGCGCGTTCTTCCGGGCGCGGTACGGAAAGCCTCAGGGAGCTGATGGAGAAACCGGACCTTCGGAGTGAGATTCGGGGGAGGAAACCCGCTTGTATTTGCGTAAGTTCTATGATAGAATTAAATTGGGAATATCGTAAGTGAGGATCCCGGAGCCGACCGGCTGCCGGCGGACTCAGTATTCACGAAAGGAACTTTGATCGAAAGGGAGCGGATTTGCATGGGAATTATGGAAAAGATGCGGCTTGACGGAAAGAAAATCTTCGTGACCGGCGGAGCGCGCGGAATCGGCATGAACTACGCGAAAGCGGTGGCCGAAGCGGGCGCCGACGTCGCGATTGTCGACATCGATCTTCCGGAAGCGGAGAAAACCGCGAAGAGACTTGCCGAGGAAACGGGAAGAACGTTTATCGCGGTCGAAGCCGACGTTACGGATCCGGAATCGGTCGAAAAGATGATGGAAACGATTCTGGCGCAATTCGGACAACTCGACGCGGCGTTCTGCAACGCAGGGATCTGCATCAACGAGCCCGCCGAAGAGATGAGCTACGAGACCTGGAAAAAGGTGATCGACGTCAACCTCAACGGCATCTTCCTGACGGACATCGCCGCTGGAAAGCAGATGCTCAAACAAGGGCACGGGTCCATTATCAATACCGCTTCCATGTCGGCGCATATCGTCAACGTGCCTCAGCCGCAGTGCGCTTACAACGCTTCGAAAGCGGGCGTCATTCAGCTGACGAAATCGCTCGCGATCGAATGGGCGACCAAAGGCGTGCGCGTCAACAGCATCAGCCCCGGATATATCGGAACGGACCTGACGCTCAGCTCGCCTTCGCTCATCCCCCTGATCGAGCAGTGGAACGCGATCGCGCCGATGCACCGCCTCGGAAAACCCGAGGAGCTCCAGGCCATCGCGGTCTATCTCGCGGGCGACGCAAGCCCCTTTACCACCGGAGCGGATTTCGTGATCGACGGAGCGTTCACCTGTTTCTGATATTTGCGACAAAAAGAGCCCCGCATTTCTGCGGGGCTTTTTTCATGCCGTGCGTCAGGATCAGAAGAACTCTTTTCCTTTAAACTGCGCGAATTTCTCCGCGAGCAGCGCTCTGTCCGGTTCGGGATGCTCGATACAGTCGTCTATGTTGTCGGCAGCGAACGAGAAGCTCTTGAAGTTGCCCGGCGGGATCAGTGTATCGACCCCGAGTGCGAGCGTGTAGCGCATCGCGGCTTTGCAGAAATCCGGCTCAAACTCCGGATCGATCGGTTTACACCAGGATTTCGGGAAGCATCCTTTGTCTTCGTTTTCCTCCCAGCGGCGCTCGATGAACGCTTTCATCGCGAGCAGGCCGATCCCGAGCTCCTTTGCCTTTGCGATCAGCCTGTTTCCCATCCCGCGGCTCATGTTCATCAGCCAGTTGATCGGGAAGAGAACCGATTCGAAGGGATAGAGCTCCAGCATTTTCAGAGCCGCGTCCTCGTTGTGAGCGGTAAAGCCGATATGGTTCGCGATCCCGCGGGATTTGAGCGTGTCCATCAGCTCCATCACGCCGCCCGGCGCAAACGCGCGCTCCACGTCCTCCAGGGATTCGATCTGGTGCAGCTGATAGACGTCAAAATGGTCGGTGTGGAGAAGCCGGAGGCTTTCTTCAAGCTCCTTCTCGGCGCCCTGCCGGTCCCTTTTCAAGGTTTTGCAAGCTAAATGGATCCTGCTGCGGTAGGGAACCAAAGAGTTGCCGAGCTGCTCCTGTGCGTTTCCGTAGGTCGGCGCAACGTCGAAGTAATTGACGCCGCGGTCGATTGCAAAGGCGACGTAGCGGTCGGAATCCTGCTGGTTCTCATGCGGGAAGGTCAGACTTCTGTGGACGCCGGAGGAAACGATACCGCCGTAGGAAACGGCGGAGATCTCGATCCCGGTTTTTCCGAACGGTCTGTACTTCATGATTGATCTTCCTTTCTGTTCCCGGTATTTATGATTCTTCCGAGCCATTTTCGTAGTCGAGAACGACGCGGAATTGTGTTTCATAGAGTTCGCGGTAGACGCCGTCTTTCTGCAGAAGCTCCTCATGCGTGCCCTGTTCGGCGATCGTGCCGCCGGAGACGACGAGGATCTTTTCCGCTTTGAGAATCGTCGAGAGGCGGTGGGCGATGACGATGCTGGTGCGGCCCTGCATCAAAACTTCAAGCGCCTCCTGGATCGCATTTTCCGAGATGGAATCGAGCGCGCTGGTGGCTTCGTCGAGGATCAGGATTTTCGGATCTTTCAGGATCACGCGGGCGATTGAAAGCCGCTGTTTCTCTCCGCCGGAGAGCTTGAGACCGCGGTTGCCGACCTGAGTGTCGTACCCGTCGGGCTGGGAAGCGATGAAATCATGAATGCTCGCAATGCGGCAGGCTTCCTCGATTTCCTCCTGCGTCGCATCCTCACGCGCGTAGAGCAGGTTTTCGCGGATCGAGCCGTTGAACAGATAGGTATCCTGCGTAACGACGCCGATCTGACCGCGCAGATAAGCGAGATCGAAATCCCGCACGTCCACACCGCCGACGGTGACCTGACCGCCGAGGACGTCGTAAAGCCGCGGGATCAGATTGACGATCGTGCTTTTTCCGGAACCGGAGGGGCCGACGATCGCGTACATTTTCCCGCCGGGTACCGTAAAATTGATATCCGTGAGCAGCGGTTTTTCGGGATCGTAAGAGAAAGCGACGTGATCGAAGCGGATCGGCTGATTCTGGACGTCCGGCGTTTTCCCGTTCTCCGGCGATACGATCGTGATCTCTTTATCGAAATAATCAAAGATGCGCTCGAACAGCGCAAGCGAACGCGTAAAGTCGACCTGCAGGTTCAGAAGCGACGAGACCGGACGGTAGAGGCGATTGACCAGAGCGACCGTCGCCGTGATTGTACCGACTGTCAGCGTGGGATCGGATTTGCGGATGATCAGGTAGCCGCCGGCAAAATAGATCAGGAGCGGCGCGATCTGGGTGAACATGCCCATCATGACCGCGAACCAGCGGCCGCTGCGCTGTTCCTTGATCGCAAGCTTGGTGACTTCTTCATTGACCGCGACGAAGCGGTTATATTCGCGGTCCTCTCGTGTAAAGAGCTTGACGAGCAGCGATCCGCTGACCGAAAGCGTCTCGTTGACGAGCTGATTCATCTCGTCGTTTTTCGCCTGGCTTTCCGAAAGCAGCTTCCAGCGCGTTTTACCGACGGACCTCGTCGGAATGATCAGCAGCGGAATGACAACGATTCCGACGATCGCGAGCCGCCAGCTCATTGAAAACAGAGCGACCAACGTCGTCACCAGAACGGAGATGTTGCTGACCACGCTCGAGAGCGTACCGGAGATGACGGAGGAAACGCCGCTGATATCGGTATTCATCCGCGTGATGATATCTCCCTGTTTCTCGGAAGTGAAGAAGGAATGGGGCATATATTCCAGATGGCGGTACATCTGGTTCTTCATATCGAAAATGATGCGTCGGCTGATCCAGGCGTTGATGTAGCTTTCCAGAACGCCGATGACCTGCGAAAGCGCGATCGTGCCGAACGCGAGCAGCAGGAGCTTGATCAGCAGCGCCATATCCTTGCCGATCAGCGCCTCGTCGACGATCTTACCGGTGATGATCGAGGGAAGAAGACCGACGACAGAAGACAGCAGAATTGCGGCAAACACCAGGAAAAACTGCAGCAGATACGGCTTCAGATAAGAAAAGATCCGGACAAGCAGCGCCTTGTTAACCTTCGGCATGTTCCGTTTTTCTTCATCGGTCAGGAATCCCCGTGGCCCGAAAGAACCTCTCGGCGGCATAGCATCACGTCCCTTCTTTTTTATTATGAAGAAAATTCCTCAAAATTGCAAGAGAAATACTGCGAATTCGGAAAAATTCTGTGCACGGACCCGCCTGATTTCCCATTGACACCCATAGGAGGATATAGTACAATTAAATTGACCGATTGGAATAAAAAACGCAGCGTCAGCCGAAGGTGACGCGTGCGTTAAAACAGTAAAATCATCCGTTTTTTCGGAAGAGCAAAGAAAGGATGCATGAGTTATGAGATCGTTCCATTTGTACACGCCTACCGAAGTTTTCTTCGGAAAAAAAGAGGAAGAAAAAACCGGCGCATATGTCAAAAAGTGGGGAGGCACGAAAGTGCTGCTGCATTACGGCGGAAAGAGCGCGGAAAAATCCGGCCTGCTGGATCGTGTAAAAGCTTCGCTCGAGTGCGAAGGGATTTCCTACGTAACGCTCGGCGGCGTCCAGCCGAATCCGCTTCTGAGCCTCGTTTATAAAGGCATCGAGCTTTGCAAAAAGGAAAAGGTCGACTTTATCCTGGCGGTCGGCGGCGGCAGCGTCATCGATTCCGCAAAAGGGATCGCCGTCGGTCTCGGCCATCCCGACGAGGACGTCTGGGATTTCTATCTCGGCAAAGAAGTGAAAAACTGCTATCCGGTCGGCGTCGTGCTCACGATCGCGGCGGCCGGCAGCGAAACCTCCAATTCCTCCGTTGTCACGAAAGACGAGGGAAGGGTCAAGCGTTCCATCGATCAGGACCCGATCCGTCCGCGTTTCGCGGTCATGAATCCGGAGCTGCTCTATACGCTGCCGAAATATCAGATCGCCTGCGGTGTGACCGATATCATGATGCACACCCTTGAGCGCTATTTCTCCCATAAGGATACCCTCGGCAACGATCTTACCGACAAGATCGCCGAAGCGGTTCTCGACAACGTGATCCAGTACGGCCCGAAGTTCTACCGCAATCCGACCGATTACAAAGCCGCTTCCGAGATCATGTGGGCCGGTTCCGTTTCACACAACAACCTGACCGGCTGCGGCAACGGCGGCGATTTCGCGACCCACCTGATCGGCCACGAGCTCAGCGGACGCTATGATGCGGCCCACGGCGCGACCCTCGCGGCCGTGTGGGGCAGCTGGGCGAGATACGTCATGCCGGACAATCCGCTGCGTTTCGCGCAGTACGCCGTGAAGGTATGGGGCTGCGATTTCGACAGCGCCTGCCCGGAGAATACGGCGCTTGCCGGCATTGAAAAGACGGAGGAATTCTTCCAGTCGATCGATATGCCGATTTCGATCCCGCAGCTCGTCGAAGGCGTAACGGATCAGGATCTTCAGGAAATGACGGATCTCTGCGTCTCGCTCGGACGCACCGCGATCGGTGGCTTCAAGAAGCTTTCGAAGGAAGACGTATTCAAGATCTATCAGATGGCGAACAAATAAGACAGCAATTCATGTGGAAAGGGAGGCGCGCAGAATTTCCGTTTTGCGCCGCTTCCTTTTTCCGTATTTTCCGGGAGACAGAATATGAAAAACAGTAAATATGATTTTGACAGCATTACGGACCGCAGGAGCACGTACGCCTCCAAATGGGATATCGGTGAGAACGAGCTTCCCATGTGGATCGCCGATATGGATTTCAAAGCAGCCCCGGAAATCCGGGAAGCCATGCAGAAGCGTCTTGAGAACGGCATTTTCGGTTATACGGATATTCCGGACATCTGGTATGAGGCGTATCAGCACTGGTGGCGTACCCGTCACGATTTTGAGATCCGGAAGGAATGGCTGATCCTCACCACGGGCGTCATTCCGGCGATCTCCTCGGCGATCCGCAAGATCACCACGCCTGCGGAGAATGTGCTCGTTCAGACCCCGGTCTACAACATCTTTTTAAGCACGGTGCGCAACAACGGGAGAAACGTGCTGGAAAACCGGCTCGTCTGCCGAAACGGCGGTTACGACATCGACTGGCAGGATCTCGAGCAAAAACTCGCCGATCCGCAGACTTCGCTTATGATTCTTTGCAATCCGCACAATCCGGTCGGGAAAATCTGGAGTGCCGAAACACTCGCGAAAATCGGCGACCTGTGCGCCCGGTACGGCGTTAAAGTCATCTCCGATGAGATCCATTGCGATATCACGGATCCCGGTATTTCCTACGTTCCGTTCGCATCTGCGTCCGAAACCTGCGCGAAGATCAGCATCACGTGCATCGCGCCGACCAAGTGCTTCAATCTGGCGGGCTTGCAGACCAGCGCGGTTATGGTGCCGGATCCGTTCCTGCGCCATAAGATGTGGCGCTGTCTCAATTCAGACGATATCGCAGAGCCCAACGCGTTCGCCGTCGACGCGACGGTGGCCGCCTTCACAAAAGGCGACGGTTGGCTGGACGCCATGCGCGAGTATACCTATGAGAACAAGAAAATTGTCCGTGACGCGATCGCGGCGCACCTGCCGGACATCCGGGTAACCGATTCCGAAGCGACCTATCTTCTGTGGATCGACTGCAGCGCGCTGACGCATGACACAACGGAACTGACCGACTTTCTGAGAAAGGAAACCGGGCTGATTCTCTCAAGGGGAGGACAGTACGGATCGGGAGGAGAGGCGTTTTTGCGTCTCAACGCCGCCTGCCCCAGAGCGATTCTCGAGGACGGCGTCGGAAGGCTGATCCGCGGGATCGGGGCGTATCGGGAAAAGGGAGAAGAATAGATTCATACAGGAGGATATGGTGTGAAAGAACTGCGGTATGACGACCGCAGAGGAATCGCCGGGGACGTGTTCATGGTGAAAATCGCCGGTGCGGCGTGCTCGTGCCTGAGCCTGGAGGAAGCGTGGCGCGTCACCGAGAAGGCGAACCGGAATCTCATGACGGTCGGAATCGGACTTTCCGGCGCGACGCTTCCCGAAAAATCGGAGCCGATCTTCACGCTCCCGGCGGATGAAATGGAGTACGGACTCGGGATCCACGGGGAGCCGGGCGTCAGACGCGTTAAAACGCAGAAAGCCGACGAGATCGTGGAGGAGATGGTCCGGGTACTTCTCGAGGACAGCAAAATTACAAAAGGAGATACCGTCTGCACATACGTCAACGGGCTCGGAAGCACCACCTTAATGGAACTGATGATTATGAACCGCAAACTCGCTCTGATTCTCCGTGAGAAGGGAATCCGTGTTCATGACATAGACGTCAACAGCCTTGTGACGACGATGGAGATGGCGGGAGCCTCGATCTCGCTTCTGAAGTTGGACGACGAGCTCCGGAAGTACTACGATATGCCCTGCAGCAGTCCCTACTATAAAAAGGGATAATATGATCAGAAAAAAACACGGTCAGCGCTCTTTCCGGAACGCTGACCGTGTTTTACTATTTTGATATTTTTTCAGACGCCGGCGAGCACTTCGGAAATCTGCTCCTGCTTCGGGAAGAGGCCGTACTGGCCGCCGGTATGAATAAACAGGATTCGTTCGCAGGAATCGAAAGACCCCTTTTCAACCTCGCGGTACAGGCCGTAGAACGCCTTTCCGGTGTAGACCGGGTCGAGGATGATGCCTTCCGTCTTCGCGACGTGCGCAATGAAGCTCAGCTCGTCCGGCTTTGAGATCG
>CACZON010000151.1 GCA_902782805.1 Oscillospiraceae bacterium | reverse complement strand
CTCTGCTCATCTCCGATATTGACGTAGACGTTTTCGAATACGGACAGCTCGCTTCCCTCCGATGCCGGGACCATCAGGCCGCACATCATCATCAGCGTAAAGAGCGCAACCGTTTTGAGCGCAACCGTTTTGCCGCCGGTATTCGGGCCGGTGATCACAAGCGTATCGAAAGCGCCGCCGAGCTCGAGATCGATCGGAACGACTTCTTTCGGATCGATCAGCGGGTGACGCGCGTTTTTCAGACGGATGCGCCCCTCGGCGTTGACTTTCGGCGTTACTGCCTTCATCTTATAGGCGAGCGAAGCCTTCGCGAAAACAACGTTGAGCTCCACCGCGGCGCGGTAGCTTTCGATGATCGTGTCGGCAAAGCCGCCCGCCTCGGCAGAAAGTTCTGCGAGGATCCGTTCAATCTCCGCTTTTTCCTGCGCCTCGAGAACGCGCACCTCGTTGTTCGTTTCAACAACGCCGATCGGCTCGATGAATACCGTTGCGCCGCTCGAAGAGGTGTCGTGAACGAGGCCCTGAACCTGCGTCCGGTATTCCGCCTTTACGGGAACGACAAAGCGTCCGCTTCGCTGGGTGATGATCGGCTCCTGCAGATATTTCTGATAGAAAGTCGAATGGATCATTTTTTCGAGCTGTTCGCGCGCCTTTACCTGGGCGCGGCGGATCTTCCGGCGCAGATCAAACAGCGTCGGAGAAGCCTGATCGGAGACCTCTTCTTCCGATAAAACGACGTTCCGGATCTTTTCTTCGAAGTATTTGTTCGGCGCGATCCGGAAAAAACGGTCGTCGAGCGAGGTCTGCATCCCGGCGCTGCGCGATCTCCAATCGTCGATCGCGCGGAAAACAGAGAGCACCCCCGCAACTTTCAAGAGTTCGCCGAGGCTCAGCACGCCGCCGGCGGCAGCGCGCCGCAGGGCGTTCGTAATATTCACACGGCCCGAAAAACCGGGCGCGCCGAATTTCGCGAGCAGGACGAACGCGTCGTCCGTCTCTTGCAAAAGACCGAGTACCGCGTCCCGATCCGTCTGCGGTACGATCTGAGCGGCCTGCTCGGAGGCATCCGCGCAGGACGTTTCCTTCGCGAGCAGCGCCAGAATCTTATCGAGCTCCGCCTCGCGGCAATGCAGAATCATGAGGTTCCTCCAAAATGAACGCAACCAAATCAGGTTGTTAGAATCTTATGGTAAAAATCGAGCGTTTTCATCCGATAGCCGATCGAAGAAACGGCGTATCCCTCCGCCGCCGCCGCAAGCTCCGCTTCGCTCTGCGGTGAGAGCGAAAACGCAAAAAGCTTCTCAAAATCGGCGTAGATCGTATGACGCAGCGCGCTGATCGCCCCGCGGGAAAGCTCGTAACAGGGCTCCGGCGAAGGGCGGTGGCAGTTTTCGCAGAGGAACGATCCCTTCTGCGGATAAAAATATGTACGGTCGGTCAGATACTCCCCGCACTGTGCGCAGGCGACAAGATCGGGCATAAAACCGGAAAGCGCCAGAATCCGCATCTCGACCGCCGCTTTCAGAAGCGCCTGCGGGCGTTCCCCGCGCGACAGATAGAAAAGCGCGTTGAGCAGAAGCCGCAGATACGCCTCGGCCGGCGTTCCTTCCGGGGCGAACTTTCCGGCAAGCTCGCAGAAATACTGCGCGAGCGAAAGCGCCGTGATGTCCTCGTAAAGCTCAAAGAAAACCTTGATCGGTTTTGCTTCGCTGACGATATAGCGCTCTTTCCCCCGGTAGATTTTCAGATCGGAATAGCATAAAAGCTGCGTCGCGCCGGCGGTGCGGCTTTTCATTTCCTTCGCTTTGCGTACGAATGCCCGCAGAAGCCCCTCGTCCTTTGTCAGGATCCACACGAGGCGGTCACTTTCGCCGACCGAGCTCTCCCGTACGATCAGCCCCTGCGTCGCAAATTGCATCGTTTTCCTCCAAATTTCCGCTTCGAAGAAGCGCCGTATACCGAAGATACGCTTCCACGCTTCCCGTTTTTTCAAAAGCTTCCCACGCGCTTTTCAGATCCATCCGAAACGCTCCTTTCATCAGGAAGCATTTGCGCGGACCGCCTTATCTAAACGAGGAAAAAACTGTTTTCAGCCGTCGAAATTGCGGCTGTCGTAACCGAAATCCATCAGCAGGCCGGCGCGGTTGCGCCAGTCTTCCTTTACCTTGACCCAAAGTCCCAGAGATACCTTGCAGCCGAAAAAGCGCTCGAGATCCAGCCGCGCCTGAGTTCCGATCTGCTTGAGCATCTCGCCGCCTTTTCCGATTAGGATCCCCTTATGGCTGTTTTTTTCGCAGATGATCGTCGCCTCGATATCAAGGATCTCCTTATCCTCGCGCATCGAAAAGCTTTCGATCGAAACGGCGACGCCGTGGGGCACCTCGCGCTCCACCAACCGCAGCACCTTTTCGCGGATCATCTCAGAGGCGACCATTCGGTCCGGCTGATCGGTAATCTCGTCCTCGGGGAAGAAGAAATCCCCTTCGATGCACTGCTTTTCGAGTTCTTCGAAGAGAAGATCGATCCCGTTTTTCGTTTTGGCCGAAAGCGGAACGACGGCGTCGAAATCGTAAAGCTCGCTGTATTTTTGAATATCCTCGAGCAGTTTTGTTTTATCCTCCAGAAGATCGATCTTGTTGATCGCGAGAATCACCGGCAGATCAAGCTCCCGAAAGCGCTCGATCAGCGACAGATCCGCCGGAGAAACCGGCGCGCCTGCCTGCGTTACGAGGATGCAGGCGTCGACCCCGGCAACCGAACCGTCGACCGCCTTGACCATATAATCGCCGAGCTTGTCGCGCGGCTTAAGGAGACCGGGCGTATCGATAAAGACGAACTGTGTATTCCCGCGGGTCAGGATCCCGGTCACGCGGGTGCGGGTCGTCTGGGGTTTTTTCGAAACGATCGAAACCTTCTGACCGATCATGGCGTTGAGCAGCGAGGATTTTCCCGTATTCGGGCGGCCGACGATCGCGATGAAGGCGGATTTTTTCGGTGATGCTTTCATGTTTTCTCCTTTGAGGATTTTCCGTTATAGCGCAACGTACGTATCCGGGCCGGCCCGAAAATACGTACGCTCTTTTTGATGGGATCAGTTTTCTTCCGGAACGTAGGAAACGCTGCTTGGCAGACCGAGCTGATGCATGACATATTCTTCCTTTTCACGCATGCGGACCTGATCGAGCCCGCCGGCTTCGTGGTCATAACCGAGCAGGTGCAGCACCGAATGTGCCGTTAAATATCCGACTTCGCGGGACAGCGAGTGATCGAAGCGCTGCGCCTGTTCAATCGCCGTTTCCATCGAAATAACGACGTCTCCGAGCATTTTCGCGCCGTTTTCCGGGTTGGTATCGTATTCTCCGTCCGTGCCGAGGGGGAAAGAAAGCACGTCGGTTGAAGCGTCCTTATCGCGATAGGTGCGGTTGAGCTCGCGAATCTGTTCGTTGTTGACGAACGTCACGCTGATTTCCGCGGGATCGGGGAATTTCTCCATCTGTAAAACCGCATTGCAGCAGCGGCGAATCAGCATTCTCAATCCGGTCGGGATTTTAACTTCCTTTTGTCTGTTCGAAATGATAACCTTTACTTTTTCCATTTGCTGCCTCCTGCTTCCTCGTATTTTTCGTATGCCTTGATGATATCCTGTACGAGCTTGTGCCGTACAACGTCTTTTTCCGTAAAGCGCATCTGCGCGATATCGTCCACGTTCTTGAGAATCCTGAGCACCTGGCGCAGTCCGGAGGTCTTCCCCTCCGGCAGATCGATCTGCGTGATATCGCCGGTGATGACCATCTTCGAATTGAAGCCGAGACGCGTCAGGAACATTTTCATCTGTTCGTTGGTCGTGTTCTGGGCTTCGTCGAGGATGATAAAGCTGTCGTCGAGCGTTCTGCCGCGCATATACGCGAGCGGCGCCACTTCGATCGAGCCTTTTTCGAGGTATTTCTGATACGTCTCCGCGCCGAGCATATCGAAGAGCGCGTCGTAGAGCGGGCGAAGATAGGGATCGACCTTCTGCTGAAGATCGCCGGGCAGGAAGCCGAGTTTCTCTCCCGCTTCGACAGCAGGTCTTGTGAGAATAATTTTCGTCACCTTCTGAGCCTTGAAGGCGGTGACCGCCATCGCAACCGCAAGGTAGGTCTTGCCGGTTCCGGCAGGCCCGATTCCGATCGTGATCGTATTTTTATCGATCAGCTCGCAGTATTTTTTCTGGCCGAGCGTTTTCGGGCGGATCGCCTTTCCGCGGCTTGTGATGCAGATGCAGCCGCCGTCGGTCAGCGAACCGATCGTATCGCGTTCGCCGTCGTTGACCATCGACATGCAGTAACGGACGTTCTGCTCGTCGAGCGGCTGGCCGCGCCGCAGCAGGTCGCTCAGATCGCGGATCACACGGAACGCTTTTTCCGTATTCTCCTCATTCTCGCCGCTGATGCGGATCTCGCCGCCGCGAACGGCCACCGATACGCCGAATTCGTTTTCGATCGCGCGCATATTCGAATCGTAATTCCCAAAAAGGTCCGAAGCGTTTTCCGCTCCTTCGATCGTTATTCTTCTTTCTGTCACGTTCCGCTTCCTTTTTCGTTTTTTCGCCGTGCCGGGCTGTTTTTCCGCCGGCATAATCCCATAGCAATACAAGTTTAGTATATCATAAAAGCTTTCTTTTGTCTATCTCATATTCTGAACAAAATTTGCCGAAAAATCGACGCTTTCCGCTTCGATTTGACGCTCCTGCGCGATATCGGTTTTCAGAAGATAGACGCACGAAGCGGTATATTCCGCGGAAGTTTCCGAAAATGAAAACGTCCGGCGCTGTACCTCGGCGTCGGGACAGATCCGG